>JAGOBN010000108.1 GCA_017999235.1 Anaerolineales bacterium
GGGATTGGCCCAGCAGCCAGCGCCGGATAATGGGCCGGAAGAACTGGATCAGCAGCCGCCGGCGGCCCAGTTCGGCGCGCAAGTCGCTCAAATAATCATCCAGCGTGTGCCGCTGATAGCGCAGCAAGCGTTCACTTTCCGCTGTATCCAGCCAATCCGTGCTGTACGGTGTCAGAGCAAAGGCCTCCGCCGGCAGCATCCCCACGCCAACGGTATTCAGAATCCGCCGCACCATGTCGCCGTAATAGAACTGGCAGCGCGGCCCGCCGCCGACCAGCAGCACCCGCCCCCAGACCCCGGGGTGTTCCACGGCATTGGCCAAGGCCAAGGCCACATCCCGCCCGTGCGCGAATTCAATGCGGTTCTGGAGCGGGACCTCAAACATACCCGGATCCAGGATCGGGCGCACCGGCAAGGTGGCCGGCAGCCGCAGGATGCACCACTCCAGCCCGGAGCCGCTCACCAGGGCTTCGCACTCCACTTTGTGATGCGCATAATGTTCCACGGGCCGCACCGGATCGGTCACGGTCCGCGGCGGCCGGCAATCCTGCGTCCGGCCAAAGACATGCAGGGAAGACGCAAAGATCAGGCGGGCCGGCCGCGGCTGGGCGCGCAGCGCCGCGACTAAATGGCGCGTCCCCTCGACGTTGATCGCCCGGGCCCACTCGGGTTGGGCTTCGCTGCTCACCCCGGTGGGAGACAGGTACGGCAGGACAAAAGCCAGATGAATTGCCGCCTCGCACTCGGCCACCGCCGCCGCCACGTCGGCGGGCCGGCGCAGATCTCCCCACGCTGTTTCGATCTGAGCGCCCCAGCGTTGCGCGGCCCGCTGATTGGCCGGCGTGGGCAGATCAAAACACCGCACTTGGTGTCCGCGCTCGCGCAAGACGGTCAGGGTGTGCGCGCCGATATTGCCAAACGCGCCGGTCAGCAGGATCTTCATATCCGTTTCCGCGCTCCTTCTAAAAGCAGCCGGACGCCGGCCTGGGCCACCGCCGGCCAATCCGCACCCGCCGGGTCAGCCCGGCTTTGCAGCAGCAGGCCGGCCGCGAAGGCCACCAGCACGTGGGCCGTGTTGAGGGGATCGTCCACCTGTAAGCTGCCATCCGTCACCCCCGCTTGAAGCAAGGCCGCGATCCGCGCCTGGTAACGCTGATAGGGCGCGCGCGCCTGGGCGCGCACGGCTGGATCACGCGCCGCCTGACTCCAAAACTCCAAGAAGATCGGCAGCTGCGGGTCGTCAGCGCTGAGCACTGTCAGCAAGCCAGCCGCCAACGCTTCTAGACGTTCAGATACGGGGGCGGCTTCCGCTTGGGTGGCCGCCAGGCGCGCATCCAGCGCCGCCAGCCAGCGGTTCAAAAGCTCCAAGAACAGCCCCTGCTTGGAAGGAAAGTGATGATAGAACGCGCCCTTGCTGACACCTGCTTGCCGGCAGATTTCCGCGGTGCCCGTGGCGTCATAGCCTCGGGCGGCGAAACACGCCGCTGCAGCTTGCAGGATGCGTTCGTAAGTTTCTTCAGAGCGCGTTTGGATCGTCATTTTTTGGAAAGCATAAAACCGACCGGTCGGTTTTATTTTCAATCCATTTGGCTGGAACAAAATGAGTGCTTAGTGAGTAAGTCTTTCGTCTGTTGAATAAATATAAACCGGGTGATAAATTTCAGTTCGCTTGAATATACAGGATTGTTTATATTATGTACTCGGCTAAAGAACTCCACTTAGCGCTCGTCGAATGGGCTGAGGTCTTCATGGCGCGCTCGATGCGGGAATGGATGCGCTATGTGCGCGGCACCGGCCTCTCGATGCCGCAGTTCAGCACTTTGATGCGGCTGTATTACCAGCCCGGCGGCTGCGGCCTCTCAGAGATCACGGCCGAACTCGATGTGACGGCGGCGGCGGCGAGCCAAATGGTGGATCGCCTGGTGAAAGACGGTTACTTGGCGCGGGCGGAAGACCCGCAGGACCGGCGCGCCAAACAGATCACCCTGACGGAGCGCGGCCGGCAGCTGGTCGCCGAAGGCATCCTGGTCCGCAACCGGTGGACCGAGCACTTGACCGAATACGTTGCCCCTGACGAACAGGCCGCCCTGATGAAAGCTCTGCGGCAGCTCACCGCCGCCACCCAACAACTCGATGAGAAAAGAGAGTAGTGTATGTCAGCGTCAACGCCCCACACTTCACCCCCCCGCCGGCTGCCGGCCGTTGCCAAGGCCCTGATGCGCTTCCAGGCATTTCTACTGCGCCGGAATTGGATGGGCGCGCTGGGCGAAGAGATCATGGTCATCACCGTGACCGGCCGGAAATCCGGCCAGCGCTATTCCACGCCCATCGGCTTCCTGCGTGACGCGGCCGTCCAGACCGCCGCCGGCGAAGACACCGTCCTCGCGCTGACCGGCGGCGCCGGCGGCGCGTCCAACTGGTATCGCAACGTCCTCCAGCACCCCGAGGTCGTTTTGGAAATCAAGGGCCAGGCCCGGCGGGCGCGCGGTGAGCCGGTCCGCGACGAGGCGGAGCGGCGCCGGATCTTGGCGCTGTATCAGCGCGAGCGGCGCGCCAACTTCCACCGGCTCTTTGGCTTGGCCGCCGACGCGCCGGCCGACGCCTTGGAGCACGCGCTGGCCAGCCGCAGCTTTATCCGTTTTTACCCGCTGGCCGACTGACCGCCGGCGCCGTTCGTCAGAGAAAGGCAAGTTAGCGTGCAAATTCCAACCGGGCGTGACCGCCGCCGGCCCGCCGGCGGCGTCAACAACAACCAGGCCATGCGCCGGGCCGTGCAGTACCTGGGGCGCTACCGCCGGCAGGCGGCGCTGCCGTATGTCTTTTTGATCGTGGCCACCCTGTCGCAGCTGGCGGTGCCGCGTCTGGTGCGCGCCATCATCGACGCCGTCACCCAGGGCGTGATCGCGGCCAAGGTGCTGGAGGCGCTGGACCAGATCCCGGCCAACTTCCTGCCGGCCGCCCTGCCCAAAATCTTGGAATTCCTGAACCGGCCCGCGGATTGGACCGTGGAGCAGCTGCTGACGCAGTTGAACGCGGACAAGACCGGCGCCCCCGCCGCGCTGGTCACGGCCGGCGTCGCCATCGTGGTCTTCGCGGTCCTGCGCGGCGTGTTCGCGTTCCTGCAGGCGTATTGGGCCGAGAAGAACTCGCAGGCCGTGGCCTTCGACCTGCGGAACGACCTGTACGCCAAGATTCAGCGCCTGTCGTTCTCTTACCATGACCAGAACCAGACCGGCCAGTTGATGATCCGGGCCACCGACGACATCGAAAAGGTGCGCCTGTTCCTGGGCCAGGGCCTGCTGCAGCTGGTGGGCGCAGTGCTGCTGCTCACCGCCACGCTGATCATCCTGTTCACCACCAACGCGGCGCTGGCGCTGGCCAGCATCTGGATTCTGCCGGTGGCCCTGGTGTTGTTTGTGACCTTCGGCGTGATCAGCCAGCCGTTGTTCGCCAAGGTCCAGCAGAAACTCTCGGCGCTCAACACCGTGCTGCAGGAGAACGTGGCCGGCATCAAGGTGGTCAAGGCCTTCACGCGTGAGAAGAGCGAGGAGGTCAAGTTCCGGGAGGCCGCTGACCGGCTGATGGATCAGCAAATCGCCATCGCCCGGCTGTTCACGTTTCTGTTTCCGCTGGTATTCCTGATCGCCAACCTGGGCCAGGCCACCACGCTTTACGTGGGCGGCGAGGCGATCGTCAACGGCACGCTGACGCTGGGCGAATGGCAGGAGTTCAGCCTGTATCTGATCTATCTGTTCTTCCCCATCGCGCAATTCGGCTTCATCATCACCCAGTTCGGGCAGGCCGCCGCTTCGGCCGGCCGCATCTTCGAGATCTTGGACGCCCAGAGCGATGTGACCAACAAACCGACGGCCGCCCAGCTGCCGGCCGTTCAGGGTCACATCCGGTTTGAGAACGTCAGTTTCCGCTACTTCGGCGGCGGCGACCCGGTGCTCCGGCAGGTGGATTTTGAGGCGCAGCCGGGCCAGACCGTGGCCCTGCTGGGCGCCACCGGCTCCGGCAAGACCACCATCATCAACCTGCTGCCGCGCTTCTATGACCCCACGGAGGGCCGCATCACCATCGACGGCCACGACCTGCGCGAGGTGACGCTGGAATCGCTGCGCGCGCAGATCGGCATCGTGCTGCAAGAGACCACGCTGTTCAGCGGCACCATCCGGGACAACATCGCCTTTGGCAAGCCGGACGCCTCCGACGCCGAGATCGTCGCGGCGGCCCAGGCCGCGGCCGCGCACGATTTCATCCTGTCGTTCCCGGACGGTTACAACACGCCGGTGGGTGAGCGCGGCACCACCCTGAGCGGCGGCCAGAAACAGCGCCTGGCCATCGCCCGCGCCCTGCTGCTCAACCCGCGCATCCTGATCCTCGACGACTCGACCAGCAGCGTGGATGTGCAGACCGAGGCGCAGATCCAGAAGGCGCTGGACAAACTGATGCGGGGCCGCACCTCGTTTGTCATCGCCCAGCGTATCAGCACCGTGATGAACGCGGACCAGATCCTGGTATTGGAGAAGGGCCAGGTGGTGGCGCGCGGCCGGCACGCCGAGCTGATGGAAGAGAGCGAGATCTACGCCGAGATTTACACCTCGCAGCTGGTGGGCGACGCGGCGGCGGGATCGGCCGCCGGGGCGGCAGTTGACGCGGGCCTGGCCCGCGCCGAGATGGGAGCATAACGATGTTTGGTGGTCCGGGCGGTCCCCGCTCATTAATGGCTCAAGAGGCTTTCAAACCCAAGAGCGCCGGCGCCACGCTGGCGCGCCTGGCGCGGCATTTTGGCCCCTTCTGGTATGCCCTGCTGGCGGCCGCGCTCTGCGTGGTGGTCTCCACCTGGGCGCAAGTGACGTCGCCGGAGCTCACCGGCCAGTTGGTAGATTGTTATCTCGCGCCGGCGGCGGCCGGCGCCCTGGACGGCTTCCCCGGCGCCAGCGGCGCGGAAAACGCCTCGGCCTCCAACTGCTGGCTGAACGCGGATGTCGCGCCGCAGGGCGTCACCCAGACGCTGATCAAAAACGCCTTCACGGCCGGCGGCTTCCCGGCGCCCGCGTCCACCGCGACCCTGACCGGTGCCGAACGGATCGCCGGCCTGGGCCGGCTGATCGTGCTGATCATCGGCCTGTTTGTGGTCGGCTCGCTGCTCACCGGTCTGACGTTCTTCGCCATGACCTGGGCCGGCCAGCACGTCCTGCGGACCCTGCGGCTGGAGGTGTTTGAGCACCTGCACCGCCTGCCGCTGATCTACTACGCCGAGCATGAGGCCGGCGATCTGATGAGCCGCATCACCAACGACACCGAGACGATCAACCAGGCCATCAGCTTCGCGCTGGTCAACGTGGCCAGCGGCGTCCTGCTGCTGATCTGGATCGCCTATAACATGCTCGCCAAGAACGTGCCGTTCGCGCTGCTGAGCATGGCCGTGGCGCCGCTGATGGCGGTGGCCACCGTCTATTTCTCGGACCAGGCGCGCAAGGCCTTCCGCAAGACGCGCCAGGAGATGGGCGCCGTCAACGCCAACCTGCAGGAGAGCATCTCGGCCGTGCGCGAGGCCCAGGCCTTCAACCGCGCCGAGGAGAACATCGAGCAGTTCCGCATCACCAACGCCGCCAACCGCGACGCCAACGTCCGCGCGGTGGCGTTCACCTCGGCCCTGGCGCCCGCCCTGGAGGCGCTGGGCTATCTGGCGCTGGCTATCGTGACGTGCGCCGGCGGCCTGGCCCTGCTCAACGGCGCCGAGCTTTTCGGCACCGCCGTCTCGATCGGCCTGGTGATCACGTTTCTGGGCTATGTCCAGCGCTTCAACCAGCCCATCCAGCAGATCGCGGTGCTGTGGACCAACATTCAGAGCGCCATCGCCGGCGCCGAGCGCATCTTCAGCCTGCTGGATGTGGAGCCGGCCATCCGCGACGCCGCCGGCGCCGCCGAGATGCCGGCCATCCGCGGGCGCGTGGAACTGGAGCACGCCTCGGCCGAATACAAGAAAGGCACGCCGGTCCTGCACGCCGTGGATTTCACGGCCGAGCCCGGCCAGACCATCGCCATCGTCGGCCCGACCGGCGCCGGCAAGACCACTATCATCAACTTGATCCCGCGCTTCTATGACGTCACCGGCGGCGCGGTGAAGATTGACGGCCGCGACGTCCGCACCGTGACGACCGAAAGCCTGCGCCGCCAGATCGGGATTGTGCTGCAAGACACCTTCCTGTTCAGCGCCAGCGTGATGGACAACATCCGCTTCGGCCGGCCCGGCGCCACCGATGAAGAGGTCTTCGCGGCCGCCCGGCTGGCCCACGCCGATACGTTCATCGAGCGCCTGCCGGAGAAGTACCAGACGGTGCTGGGCGAACGCGGCTCCGGCCTGAGCCAGGGCCAGCGCCAGCTGCTGTCCATCGCCCGGGCCGCGCTGGCGGACCCGCGCATCCTGATCCTGGATGAGGCCACCTCCAGCGTGGACACGCGCACCGAACGGCTGATCCAGAAAGCGCTGGAGCAGCTGCTCAAGGGCCGCACCTCGTTTGTCATCGCCCACCGGCTGAGCACCATCCGCAACGCCGACATGATCCTGGTGCTCAAGGCCGGCGAGGTGATCGAGCGCGGTCAGTTCAACGATCTGTTGGCGGCCAAGGGCTTCTTCTACGAGTTGTACATGAGCCAGTTCCGCGCCCAGGAGACTCTGCCCGCTGGCCAGAACGGCCGGCCGGCGGGTGAGTTGGCGCCGGCCGCCGGAGCCGGGTGAGCCTGGGTTTTTGATCCGGACGGGCCGCCCCTGTCCGGATCTTTTTTTGCCGCCCGCTTGTCAAATGTTACGAAACGAACGTTGTACAAACTTGTACGGGTTTCTCGAAATTGCTTATACTATCGTCAGTGGTTATTAGCGGTTAGGAGCGCAGCATGACAACGTCCCCAGCGAGTCCCACCCAAGAGCGCGGCGCGAGCTGGGCCTTGGCCGGCGGTATCCTCTTCAGTCTGGCCTTCACCGGTCTGATCGCCTGGGCCGGGGCGCGGTTGGACAGCATCCGCCTGCTGCCGGACTCGGGCTATGACTGGTATGTCTGGCGCCTGCCCGAACCCACCTTTTGGACGCGCCTGACCGCCTGGGGCGGCTACGGTCTGCACCAGCTCTTCATTTTTTGGACCATCTGGTACGCCCAGACGCGCCGGCCCAAGTACACCAGCGGCTTGCACTGGATCAACTGGGTGGCCCTGCTCGGCAACGCCGGCTTCATGGCCCTGCACTTTGCCCAGACGCATCTCTTCTATGACGGCCTGGCCCAGGATATTTCGATCTTCATGTCCCAGGGATCGGTGATCGTGCTGCTGATCTGGGTGCTGCTGATGGAGAACGGCCGGCGCGGGTTGTTCTGGGGCAAGAAGCTGCCGCTCGGGAAGGAAAACGAGCAGTGGGCGCGCAAGTGGCACGGGTATGTGTTCGCGTGGGCGGCCGTGCTCACCTTCTGGTATCACCCAATGGTCAACACCACCGGGCATCTGATCGGCTTCATTTACATGTTTTTCCTGCTGCTGCAGGGCAGCCTGTTCTTCACCCGCATGCACGTTAACAAGTGGTGGACGGTGACGCTGGAGGTGGCTGTGCTCTTCCACGGCACGCTGGTGGCGCTGCAGCAGGGGAACGGCATCTGGCCGATGTTCTTTTTTGGCTTCGGCGGCCTGTTTGTGATCACCCAGATGCACGGCCTGGGCCTGAATCTGCTGACGCGGCTGGGGATCCTGGCCGCGTATCTCGGCGGGGTGCTGTGGACTTATAACACGCGCGGCTGGGACAAGCTCAACGAGATCATCCGCATCCCGGCCATTGACTATCTGGGGGTGGGCGCGCTGGCGCTGTTGATCGGCGGCGGGCTGTGGCTGGCGCGGCGCCTCCGGCCGCACAAAACGTCTTCGGCCTCCGCCGCCGCGGACTAATGGCCGAATTGGATTTCCAGGACGCCGCCCGCGGGCGGCGTCTTTTATTTAAGCCGGCGTCGCCTGCCAACGCTCCCAGTGGCCTAAGCCGTCATAGGCCGCGTACTTGTAGGCATCGGCCAGGGTCGGGTAGTTGTAGACGGCCGAGATGAAGGTGTCGATGGTCTGGCCGCTGGTCAAGGCGTGCATGCCGATGTGGATCAGCTCGGACGACAGCTCGCCGATCAGGTGGACGCCCAGCAGCTTCTTATCCGTCGGTGCAAACACCAGCTTCACCATCCCCTGCGTCTCGCCGATAATCTGGCCGCGCGGGTTGCCGCGGTAATAGGCGCGGCCGGTCAGGCACGCAATCTGCTGGGCCTGGCAGTCGGCCTCGGACAGCCCCACCATCGAGATTTCGGGGATGGTGTAGATGGCGTAGGGCAGGACCGGCGAGACTTGTTCCTTGTAGCGCAGATTGAAGGCGTGGACCATCGCCACCCGCGCCTGCTCCATCGAGGTCGAGGCCAGCGCCGGAAAGCCGATCACGTCGCCGGCGGCGTAGATATTGGGGACGCTGGTCTGATAATGCTGGTTCACCGTGATCAAGCCGCGCGCGCCCAGCGCCACCCCGGCGGCCTCCAGCCCCAGGCCGGCCGTGTTGCTCTGCCGGCCGGCCGCGAACAGAGCGATGTCGCATTCCAGGCGCTCGCCGCTCGTCAAGTCCAGGTGGACGTGTTCGCGGCTCAGCGCGGTGCGCGCCACGCGGTCGTTGAAGATGAAGCGCAGCCCCAGCGCCGCCAGCTGGGCCTGCAATTGCGCCGCGATCTCCGCGTCCACCACCGGGAGCAGCCGGTCGCGGGATTCAACCAGGGTCACGCGCACGCCCAGCGCCGTGAAGATCGACGCGTACTCGCAGCCGATGACGCCGCCGCCGATGACGGCCATCGTCCGGGGGATGAACTTCATTTGCAGGATCGAGTCCGAGTCGTACACGCGCTCGTGGTCAAACGGGATCCCGGGCGGGTGAAACGGGGAGGAGCCGGTGGCAATCAGGATAAAATCCGTGCTCAGGCGGCGCGCGGCGCCGGCCGCGTCCACCACCTGAACGGTCTGCGCGTCCAGCACCGCGCCGGCGCCCCACACCACCTCGATGCGGTGCCGCTCCAGGTTGTGCCGGATGGTGGTGTTTTGCTCGGCCACCACCGCCTGCTCCCGGTGCATGAAGTCTTTAACGGTCAGGCCTTCTTTGAGCGAGTAGTCGATGCCGTACAGGCCGCGCTGGCGCAGACCGGAAAAGTACAGGGCGGTTTCGCGCAGAGTCTTGGACGGCACGGTGCCGGTGTTGATGGCGGCGCCGCCCAGGTGGTCCGCCCGCTCCACCAGCGCCACGCGCTTGCCAAAGTACGCCGCCTGGGCCGC
>JAGOBN010000109.1 GCA_017999235.1 Anaerolineales bacterium
TCCCAGGCCGCCGCGGTGGTCTCCGGGGTGGCAGCCCTCATGCTGGCGAATAACCCGGCTTTGACACCGAATGAAGTCAAGTATCGCCTGCATCTAACGGCGCTACCTCAAATGGATTCGGAAACTGGCGAGGCTGGGTATAGCTTGTGGCGCCAGGGTGCCGGCCGCGTCATGGCTCCTGAGGCTGTCTTCACTGATGTACAAGGCGCGGCAAATGGTGATATGGATATCCAGGCAGATCTGGCTGGCACGATCCATTACCTGGGGCTCAGCTACTATGACCCGGAAACAGGTCTGTACCGCTTGGTGGGAGACGATGGAACCTGGGCGGGGGGCGCCGGCGTTTGGAATGGTCTTGACGCGCAGATTGTCGGGGGTATTTGGCACAACGGGGGCATTTGGCATAACGGTGGTATTTGGCACAATGGCGGCATCTGGCACAACGGCCTCGTCTGGGACACTGGCGGCATTTGGCATAACGGCGGCATTTGGCATAACGGTGGTATCTGGCATAATGCCGATATCTGGCACGATGGCGGCATTTGGCATAATGGCGGCATCTGGCACAACGGCGGCATCTGGCACAACGGCGTACTAGAGATGAGCATCCCAGTCATAATCAACTGGGTAAAAGAATAACTACTTAAGGCTATCAACAAATCGGGGCAGTCTCTGGACTGCCCCGATTTGTTGATAGCCTCTCACCCAAGCAAATTACTATAGGTCAGTCATCGATTTGGCGACTGCCTGGGCATCGAGTTTGGCTCCCATGCGCTGAAAGATCCCAGCTGCTTTTTCAAACAACTGCCGAGCGCTGACCTTGTCTCCACGCCCCACCGCCAAACGCCCCAACTGATAGAGGGTTCGACCCTCTCCAAGTAGATTACTGATATTCCGGAAAATCCCCAGACTCTCCTGCAAATAGAGGTCCGCCCGTTGGCTAACGCCTTTTTCGTAAGCAATCATCCCCAATAGGCGCAAGAGGTTCCCGCGCTCCTCGGTCGGCCCTAATAAGTGTGTACCCGACATCAACTGTAGGGCTTTGGTTGCCCACTGATTGGCCAAATCTGTCTGGCCGGCCCCCAACCAAGCTTCACCTAACAAGTAGTAAACATCCGCCAATTGATCCTGCGCCCCGCTCTCCCCCGCGCGTTGAACACACTCTTCTAACACCGCCAGCGCTTCATTCCAATCTCCAGCCGCGACATGCATGGCCCCGACAAGGCGCTGATTCTGAACCAACAGATAGGACAGCCCTAAATGGTGGGCCGTCTCCATCGCTTCCGTCAAGACAACCGCCGCCGCGTCTAATTCACCTCGAATAATGCGGAGATAACCAAGGTTACCCTGCACAATCGCCATACCTTCCGCATCGCCGAGTTGCCGCTTAATCTCCAAGCTCCGGCTAAGATGCGCCAACGCCGCATCCAAATCACCCAGCGCAATGTCCAACAAGCCCAGATTCGCGAGTGAGCCCGCCGAGCCAGCCAGATCGCCAATCGATTCGCGAATGCCGACACTGTGACGGACACAATCTGCGGCAGCCGCCCAATCCCCGCGCCGATATGCCACCGCCCCCAGCCGATTATAGAGCGACGAGATAACATCCAACGCCGGCGCACCCTCCACCAACGCCAACCCTTGTCCGAGGGTCTGATGCGCGGCCTCCAAATCGCCCTGTTCAAAATGCGTCCAGCCGATATCGTTGAGGATCCGGGCGGCTGCAATGGGGCTCGGCTGATCCGCTTGCGCCAGAGCGGTTTGGGCCGCCGTAAAGGCGCCTAGGGCCTGCTCATAATCGCTCTGCTTTAAATGCGCAGCCCCGAGTTTGCGAAAAAGTTCGCTGCGCTCGGCGGCCAACGCCATCGCCGCCGGCGCCGGAATGCTGTCCAGCGCCGCTTGGTACTGCAGCCGCGCCGTCCCATATTCCCCGGCGAAAGCCAACACATCGCCCAACCCCATGTTGACCTGAACGGCTTGCGCGATGGAATGGTGCACTTGCGGCAGCAACCCGAGGGCTTGTTCATAATGCTGCCGAGCTTGATCATTGAGATACGCGCGGGCGGCTTTTTGCCCGGCCAAGATCAGATAATGCAAAGCCCGCTCAGCACGCGGGCTGAAGGCATAGTGCCGGGCCAGGATTTCCACATGCTTGTCGATCTGATCGGCGTACACCTGCTCTAACGCTTCACCGACTTGACCATGCAGCTCACTCTGGCTGCGGCGCAGCAATGTGCTGTAAATGGCATCCGAAACCAGCACATGCCGGAAATTGTATTCGTCGCCGGCGCCGCCCGCCGGCGGCAGCACGAACTCACGTTCCACCAAATGATCCAGCGCGGGATAGAGCTCCGCTTCAGAGAGCGGCGCCAACACCGAGAGCAGCAACGGCACGCTGAACTGCCGGCCAATGACAGACGCCGCCTGCAGGACCCGGCGCTCGGCCGGCCCGAGCCGGTCAAACCGGGCCAGGATCAGCGCCTGGAGGGTCTCCGGCACCGCCAACGCCTCCGGGTCCGCACCCGGCGTCAAGTGCCAACGCCCGTCCGCCCGTTGGATGACGCCATGATCCAACAGCATGCGCAGGATCTCTTCTAGATAATAGGGGATCCCCGCCGCCCGCTGCAGAATGGCTTCCAGCCAGCGCGCCGGAAACTCCGCCATCGGCAGGAGTTGAAACAAGAGCCGCTCACTTTGGTCCGGCGACAGACTCGTCAAGGCCACTTCCAGAAAACGCTCGCCCAACCGTTCCCGGGCTCGGGCCATCACCCGGCTCAACAGCCCGTCGCCAAAGGGCCGGGAGAGCACGTAAATCAGCAACGGCGCCTGAGGGACCGACTCCAACAGAAACTGCAACAGTTCCAGCGACGCATCATCCGCCCAATGCAAATCCTCCAAGATCAGCCAGAGCGGCTGACGGCGCGCCGCCGCCACGAGCAGATCACGCACGGCAATGAACATTTGCCGGCGCAACTGGCCGGCATCCAGATATTGCAGGCGCTCAGCGGCCGCCGGATCACTAGGGGTCAGGGACAGCCAGTTTTCCAAATAGGGCAGGGCCTCGGCGGCCGCCGGCCCCAGGACCTCGGCCGCCTGCCGTTCCAAGACGACGCGCACCTGGGCCTCCGGCGCCTCCGGCGGCACTTCCAGATAATTCCGAAACGCTTCCAGAAACGTCCAATACGAAACCGTGCGCCGATAGGTCAGGCTGTGGCCTTCTGCCACCCGCACCGCCGAGCCCGTAATCAGCGACTTCAACTCGCTGGTCAGCCGGCTCTTGCCAATCCCGCCATCGCCCGTGATCATGACGAATTGACCGGTCTGCTGTGTCACCAGCGCAGTGACGGCTTTTTTCAGCCGGTTGAATTCGGCGTCCCGGCCGATTAACGGCGCCCGCCGGCCTTCCAGGCCGCGCACCAAACCCGGGTGGGCCTTCAGGCCGACCACCCGGAAGCCGGGCAGCGGCAACGGGAAGCCCTTCAACGCCAAGGGCGGGGTCGGCTCATAATCCACCACCGCGCGGGTCTGCTGGCAGACGCTTTCGCTGACCACGATGGTCCCGCGCGCCGCGGCCTCCTCCAGCCGGCGCGCCAAGTTCACCGTGTCCCCGATGGCGGTGTAGTTCATCATGAGATTCGAGCCGATGCCGCCCACAATCACCGGGCCGGAGTGCAGGCCGATATGCAGGTGCAGATCGGTGTCAAAGCGCTGCCGGACGCCGGCGCTCAGGCGCGCCGCCGCCGCCTGCATCTCCAGCGCCGCACGCACCGCCAGTTCCGCATTGTTTTCATGCGCGATCGGCGCGCCAAAAAGCGCCATTAGGCCGTCGCCGGTGAATTTATCCACCACGCCGTCAAATTTGTAGACGGCCTGGGCCAGCGCTTCCATGGTCTGGCGGATGAGGGTATAGAGGTCTTCGTTCTCGAGCTGGCCGGAGAGGCCGGTGTAGCCGCTGATGTCCACAAACAGCACGGTGACGGTGCGGCGTTGGCCGGCCGCTTCCAAGCCGGCCTGCTGAAAGCGCTGCATCAGCCCAGCGCCCATCATGACACCAAAGTTTTCCGGGGAAAAATCGGCCGCCGGGCGCGCCGGAGCCGGCGGCGGCGGCGCCTCGCCTAAACGGGCGCCGCATTGGCCGCAAAAGCGCATGCCCCCTGGGTTATCAAAACCGCACTGCCCACAGACCGCCATGGCCGCCTTGCTTTAGGTCGCACTCGCTGTTCCGATTGTACAGCAGCCGGACGCCCGGCCGGCGCGCGCCGCCGCCAAAGTTCACCCAGCCTTTACGTCGCGCGCTGGAACACGCCCAGGAGATGCACCCCCCACCCGGCCGGCAGGCTGGCTTCCAGCAGGACGCTGGCCTGAAAGAGCGCCGCGTTAAAAGCCAGATAGGTGGGATCCGCAATCACCCGCATGGCTTCCACCCGTAGCCCGGCGCCGGCCGCCAGCGCGGCCAGCTGCGCCGGCGTGTTGGCGCGATAGTACACGCGGAATGTATCCGCTTCGGCCCGGCCGTATAACGCCGGAATCAAGGCCCGCTGCACGGCGGGGAGCCAGCGACTCACCCGGTTAGCCCAGACGACCGGATGCCGGGCATTGGGAGTCAGACAGATCAACCGCCCGCCCGGCCGCAGGACCCGCGCGATCTCGCCGAGAACCACCGCGGGACGAGGCAGATGTTCCAGCACCCAAACCGCCAGCACCAGATCAAATTGGGCGGCGGCGAAAGGTATGGCTTCTCCCAGCCCGCACGCCAAATGCAGCGGGGTGCGCTGCTCCGCCAGCGAGCGCCAATCCGGATCCAGACCAACCGCCAACGCCGCGGCTTCCCACACCAATTCCACGACGCCCCCGCGGCCGCAGCCCACGTCCAACAGCCGGCCGCCCGGCGCCGTCTGCCGCACCAGCCTCTCCAACTCGTCCCCGCTGGGGCGCCAGCCGGGGCGTTGCCGCGCATACCGCGCGCGATAGGCATTTTGAATCTCGAGCGGCAACATCCCGCTTCACCTTTCTGCTGTCCGGCCGGCCACCGCGTAGCGCTAGCCCAATCCCGCCGCTCTACAGGCGAAACCGTCCGGCCCGCTTCGGGTTATTTTTTCCCATTTGGGACAAAAGGGGTATGGGCGGCCGGCGCAATTCTTGATAAGGTGGGTCCACTAGCCGACCCATCTCTTGAAACAGCCGCCCGCCCGGCCACCGCAGGCGAAGCGTAGGGCGGGCGGCGCCTGGCAGGTCGGTTTTTTGAGCCCGGCTTTATCTGCCCTTAACCACGCCCAGGTAAACTGAATCTAGGAGGTAAACAGCATGGAACTTGGAACTTGCCCGTACTGCGAAGCACCCGGTCTGGTGCTCACCGTGAAGCCCATGCCCGGAGGCCTGGAAGTCAGCGGACACTGCTTGACCTGCGGCTATACCTGTGACAGCGACTATGCCTCGGCTGAAATTGCTGACGATCTGCGCTGCGAATACACCTGGGCGGCGCCGGCCGATACATTGGCTTAGGGCGTGAGAGCGCGTTCCGCTCACGCGCTAAAAACCCATCCCACCCGCCGGGCTTCCGCCCGGCGGTTTTATTTATGGGCGATGACGAAGACCCGGCTTTCCCGTTCCGGCTCATCGAGCGGCGCGGCCAGTTCCGGGAAGCGGGCGAAATACACCGACGCCCACCCCGCTTGCAGCAATGCCTGGCGCACCTCCGCCAGCACGAACACCGTGTTATAGACCGTCTCCTCAAACCGCCGATAACTGTCGCGGCCGGCGCGCAGAAAACCGGAGACGCGCATCCACGCCCGGTCACCGCGCTCGTCAAATACGCCGCGCGAGATCAGGCAGAGGTCTTCCCCCTCCTCCACCGTCAGATTGTTCCAGCGCCGCAATCCCACCCGGGTATTCAGATCAAAAATGAACTTGCCCTCGTCCAGCAGCGCCGGAAAGACCGCCCGGAAACACTGGCGCAGATCCTCCAGCGTGGCCAGGTGGTTGAGCACATCATAGGTGGCAACCGCCAGCCCAAACCGGCCGGCCACGGAGAAGCGCGTGATGTCGCCGCGCTCAAAGCGCGCCTGGCCGGCGGCGATGTATTCGGCGCAGTTCTCGCGCGCGTATTCCAGCATATCGGCGGAGAGATCCAGGCCCGTGACCCGAAACCCGTGTTCCAGAAAATGTTGCGCCAGCTGGCCGGTGCCGCACCCTAGGTCCAGGACACTGTGCTCGCCGGCGCCCAGAGGCGTCTGCGTGTAAAACGCCCGCACTACCGGCGCGACGCGCTGGGCAAAATCCGCCCAGCGCTGATTGTAGACCTGCGCGAACCGCGTCCCGTAGGCCTGCATTAGCGGCCGGCCCCCAGCGCCGCTTTTTCTTCCCGCACCAACAGCAGCAGTTCTTCCGCCGTGGCCAGAGTCTTCTCGCCGGCGCCGCCCAGCATCTGCGCCAGCTCCGCCACGCGGTCCGCCTTGGTCAGCGGCCGCACGTGCGTCAGCGTTCGGTCTCCGGCGATGACCTTCTCCACTTTGAAATGCTGGTCGCCAAAACCGGCCAGCTGCGGCAGATGGGTGATGCACAAGACCTGATGGTTGCGCGCCAAAGCCCACAGCTTGCGCCCCACCACCGTCCCCACCCGCCCGCCCAGACCCTGATCGATCTCGTCGAAGATCAGAGTCGGGGTCCGGTCGGCGCGCGCCAGCACGCCCTTGAGGGCCAGCATCAGGCGGGCGGTCTCGCCGCCGGACGCGATCTTGACCAGGGGCTTGAGACCCTCGCCCACATTGGGGGCCACCAGAAACTCCACCCGGTCCAGCCCGGTGGCGTCAAACGCCACGCGCCGGCTGTCCACAAAGGCGCCGGCCGGATCGTCCTGCCACTGCGCGTCCACGGCGAAACGCGCGCGCTCCATCCGCAGGTCGGTGAGTTCGGCTTCAATGCCGCGCCCCAGCCGCTCGCCGGCGGCGCGGCGCGCCGCCGTGAGCCGCGCCCCCAGCTGCCCCACCCGCCGCAGCAGCGCCTGCTCGTGCTTCTCCAGCTCGGCGATGCGCTCGCTGGCGTTGACCAGCGCGGCGCGGTCCGCCTGGGCTTTGGCCGCAAAGGCCAGCACCGCCTCCAGCGTCTCCCCATATTTGCGCTGCAGCCGCTTGATGAGCTCCAGGCGCTCTTCCACCGCGTCCAGCCGCTTGGGGTTGAACTCAATCGCGTCGCGGTAATCCTGCACCTCGTGGGCCAGGTCCTTGAACTGCTCGGCCAGCCCGTGCGCCGTGGCGCGGTGGCTCTCCAGCGCGGGGTCGATCTTGGCCAATTGGCCGAGCGCCTTGACGGCCCGGCTGAGCAGATCCGCGGCGGACACGGCTTCGTCATCGCCGCCGCCGGCCAGCGCCAGCCCCGCCTCATCCGCCAGCGCCGCCAGCTTCTCGGCGTTGGCCAGCCGCGTGCGCTCCTGCAGCAGGGCCTGGTCCTCGCCCGGCTTGAGGCGCGCGGTCGTGATTTCGTTGATCTGGAAGTCCAGCATATCCAAGCGCCGTTCGCGCTCGCGTTCGTCGCGGCGCAGCTGGGCCAGCTCCTGCCGCAGCGCGCCCAGCTCGCGCGCCGCCTGCCCCACCGTCTCGCGCTCGGCCTCCAAATCCGCGAACCGGTCCAGCAGATAGAGGTGCTCGCGGACGCGCAGCAGTGAGAGGTGCTCGCTCTGGCCGTGGACGTCCACCACCTGCTGGCCGATCTCGCGCAGGATCGCCAGGCTGACGAGCTGGCCGTTGACGCGGCAGGCCGAGCGGCCTTCGCGGCGCAGATCCCGCGTCAGAGTCAGTTCGCCGGCGGCCGCATCGGGCGCTTCATCGCCCACCAGCGCTTCGCGCTCCAAGATGGCGGCTACGGCGTCGCGGGCGGCGTCCGTCAGCTGGAAGACGCCCTCCACCCGGGCCACCTCGGCGCCGGCCCGCACCAGCGTGGGGTCGGCCTTGCCGCCCAGCAGCAGGCCCACCGCGTCGATGATGATGGATTTGCCGGCGCCGGTCTCGCCGGTGAGCACCACAAACCCGGCCGAAAACTCCAGCGTCAGCTGGTCGATGATGGCGAAATCGGTGATGGAGAGCGAGGCCAGCATAAATGCGAGTCCTATACCGAGATGCCGCGCAGCCGCGCGAACAGGGCGCTGGCGCCCAGGGCGCAGTACACGGCCGGCCATAACACGCCCACCAGCGCCCCGAGCAAGGTGCCGGCCGGCGCGCCGCTTAACACCGCCAGCAAGGCGCTGAGCAGCGGCAGGCCCAACAACGGCAGACAGCCCAGCACAAACGCGCCCGTGGCCGCCAAGCTCAGATAGCGGCCGCGGCGCCGGCGCACCGCCCAGCGCACAATCTCGGCGATGACGCCGCCGGCCACCGGGGCCAGGAACAGCACCAGAAAGCCCAGCCAAAAGGAGAGCAAGCCGGCCAGGCCGGCCAAGGGCGCGGCGATGACGCCGGCAATCAGATAATCCGACCATACGGCCGTCTCAAACACCTGCTGCTGCTGGCGCATGCACTCGCGGCAGCGGTAGCCCACCGGCGTGCGGACGATGCATTTGGCGCAGATCGGCTTGCCGCACTTGTTGCAGCGCAGCTGGGTGGCCATTTGGGGATGATTGGCGCAATACAGGGTGTCGGGCAGTGAGGCGGTCATTTGATCTTGGTGGCGGAGGGGTTGTTGTTCATGCGCGCCATCAGACTGGCATAGAAATAATTGGGCGGACGCACGCGCGCGAAGCGGGCGGCGCTGGCGCCCATGTGGACGCGCACCGAGTCGCCGTCGCGCAGATTCTCCCGCACCTGGCCGTCAACACTCAGCAGCGCCGCATGCTCGGCGTCGGTGTTGGGGATGACTTCCACGGTGGCGCCCTGCGCCAGCACCACGGCGCGGTCCAGACTCAGGTGCGGGGCGATGGCGATCAGCAGGATGTTCTTAAGATCGGGCGGCAGGATGGGGCCGCCGGCGGCCAGGGCGTAGGCCGTGGAGCCGGTGGGCGTGGCCAGGATCAGGCCATCCGCCACGTAGGTGGTGAACTCATAGCCGTCGATCAGGGTCCGCAGGCGGGCGGGCGGCGCCAGCGCTCCGCGCCCCACCACGGCTTCATTCAGGGCATCGTGGCCGCTCAGCAGCCACCCGGAGCGGTAATGCTCCACGCGCAGCAGCATGCGTTCTTCCAGCCAGAAATCACCCGCCAGGACGCGCGGCAGCACTTCCGCCCATTCCCCGGGCTGGACCTCGGCCAGAAAGCCCAGCCGGCCCAAGTTGATGCCCAGCACCGGCACACCGTGCGGCGCGGCCAGCCGGCCGGCCCGCAGCATCGAGCCATCCCCACCCA
>JAGOBN010000794.1 GCA_017999235.1 Anaerolineales bacterium
ACCGGCGTGGCTCCCGCCATCAGAATACAGTTGACTGTGGCGATAAACGTGAAGGCGACGGTGATGACCTCATCCCCCGGCCCAATCCCGTGGGCTAGCAAAGCCAGGTGCAGGGCCGTGGTGCCGGATGAAGTGGCCACCGCGTGCTTGACACCGCACACGGCCGCAAACTTCTCTTCCAGTTTGGCCACGCGCGGCCCCTGCACCAACATGCCGGATTCAAGCACCTCCAGCACCGCTTGCTTCTCGGCCTCACCGATGTAAGGTTTGGAAACGGGAATCATAAGGCTCCTATTCGATAACGAGCAGTTCGTAATCCGCCCGTGGGATGGCAATGATCTCGCCGCTGACCGGGCAGACCATCTGGACCTGCGCCGGGTTCGGTTGATGGTCGGCCACACGCAGCTTGGCGCCCTGCGGACCCACAAAACCATGCAGACGCGCCGGGTTGCCATATACCAGTCCATAGGCCGGCACAGCGCGGGTGACCACAGCGCCGGCCCCCACCAACGCCCATTCGCCAATCGTCACGCCGCAGACCAAGATAGCGCCGGCCCCGATGGACGCGCCCCGCCGCACCCGCGTCGCGCTTACGGTCCAATCCGCGCCGCCCTTGAGCGAGCCGTCTGGGTTAATGGCCCGCGGCGCGCGGTCATTGGTGAAGACCATATGCGGGCCGCAGAACACCCCGGCCTCCAGCGTCACACCGTGGTAGATCGAGATGCCGTTCTGGATCTTGCAGTTGTCGCCGATCTCCACGCCGGCGTCGATGTAGACATCCTTGCTCAGAATACAATTCCGGCCCAAGCGCGCGCCCTCGCGCACCTGGCAATGGTTCCAGATCCGGGTACCCGGCCCGATCTCAGCCTGGTCGGAGACTTCGGCGGTGGGATGAATCCGGACATCTTCCCGTTCACGCATAGGGGCTTATTGCTCCTGTCTGGGCGCGAGGCGTCCAGGCTATTCAAACTCCAGTTCGGTCAAGACGGACTCGTCCTCCGTCCACTCACCCAGCGAGAGGAGTTCAATCTCGCCAAACAGGGCGGACTGCCGCGCTTCGATCTTGCGCCGCTTGATCAATTCCAGCGTCGCCAGGAAGGTGACGACGATCTCCATGCGGCTGTGGGCATTCTCCAATAGGCGCTGAAAGATCACCCGGCCGCCGCGTTCACTCAAGGAGCGCGCAATCAGCCGGATCTGATCGCGGATGGTGACCTTGGGCGGGGCCACCACGGTGCCGAGCGAGGGCTTCTCCGGCACCAGCGCCAGAGCGCGGCGCACCGCTTCCAGCAGATCCAGCGCCGTCACCCCGCTCAGATCCAGCGTCTTTTCCACTTTGGGCGGCGGCGCCAGCCGCAGATAGGTGCGCAGATTCTGGGCTTCGCGCTCGTGCAGGCTGCTGGCGATCTGTTTGTATTTTTTGTAGGCCAGGAGCTGGCGCGCCAGCTCTTCGCCGGGGTCCTCCTCGCCGGGCGCGCGTTCGATGGGCCGCGGCAGCAGCGCCTCGCTCTTGATCAGCACCAGCCGCGCCGCCACCACGAGAAAATCGGCGATATCCGCCAGCTGGACGTGTTCCAGCACCTTGATGTACGCCAAAAACTGGTCGGTGACCTGGGCCAGCGCCACCTTGGTGATATCCAGCTCCTCGCGCTCGATCAGCTGCAGGAGCAGGTCGAGCGGGCCGTTGAAGACTGGCAGTTGAACGGTGTAAGGAGATGACATGTTGCCTAACGCTGACCCTGCTTAGCGCAGAAACACGGCGACGGCCAGCAGGCCGACGACGATGAAGATGATCAGGCCGGCGGCGGCCAGCAGCATGACTTGCTGCTCGCGGGCTTTGCGCTGCTGCGCCGCCATCAGCGCGGCATGCCGGCGCTGATCGATGGCTTCCAGATGTTCCAGCCGCTGGCGGGCGCCGGCCGACTCCTGTTCCGAGACAGCGGCCAGTTCGCGGCGCTCCTGGTGGAACCGTTCGCCGGCGTCGCCGGCCCGGTCCATGAGCGCACTCAGCGTATCCAGCGGCCGATGGCACTGCCGGCAGCGCTCGGCGCCGCTCCAGTTGCGCGCGGCGCAGGCCGGGCAGGTGCGCGCCAGCGCCAAGTGACAGCCGGCGCACACTTCGGCCGCGGCGGCGTTGACGGTCTCACAGCGCGGACAGACCGGCCCGGCCATGGCGTTGACTTCGGCGCAGAAGGTGCAGCGCACGCCGCCATCCGGCTCTAATTCCAAGCCGGCGCCGGTGCAATGGTAGCACGCGATCTCTTTCAGCGCGCGGCCCACGGTGCGGGCCACGTTCTGCTGTTCGGCCGGCAGCCGCGCGCTTTCGGCGGCGGCCGGGGCGGTCAGGGGCGGGGCGGTGCCGGCTTCGGCGCCGGCCTCGGTCAGCCAGGCCGGCCGGTCCGCCGGGTCGCCGGGCAGCAGCGACGAGGGCGGCACCACCAGCTCGGCCGCCGCGCCCGGCTTGTTCCGAAAGTCGATAAACATCTCGGCGGCGGGGAAGCGCTCATTCGGGTCGCGCGCCATGCTCTTGAGGATGACGCG
>JAGOBN010000795.1 GCA_017999235.1 Anaerolineales bacterium
CTGCCACCAGCCGGTGATGCCGGGCGGCACCGCCAACCGCTGGCGCTGCCAGGGCGCGTAGGCGTCCACGATGAACTGCTGTTCCGGGCGCGGTCCCACCAGGCTCATCTCGCCTTTCAGCACATTAAAGAACTGCGGCAGTTCATCCAGGCTGGCGCGGCGCAGGAAGCGCCCCAGCCGGGTGACACGCTCATCGTCCGCGGCCTTGTGGAGCGGCCGGCCCTCGGCATCCAGACGCGGCGCCGGCCGGCGCGCCTCCGCATCCACATGCATGGTCCGAAATTTGAGCATCGCAAACAGCCGGCCGTTCTCGCCCACCCGCCGCTGGGTGAAGAGGACGGGGCCGGGCGAATCGAACTTGATCAGCACCGCGATCAGCAACAGCAGCGGCGCGCTGATCATCACCAGCAGCGTAGTCACCACCACATCAAACAGCCGCTTGACGCCGGCCGCCAGCCCGGTGATGCGCGGCTCGCGCAGACCGATCAGCGGGATGTCGCTCAACATCTCCACGGACGATTGCACAAACACCAGCCGAAAAAAATCCGGCACCAGCCGCAGGCGCACCGGCTCGGCCAGCAAGGCCTGCTCCAGGCTCTCCACTTCCGCAAAACGCTCGAACGGCAGGGTGATGATCACGTCATCCACGGCGTGCCGGCGCACCACGTCTGGCGCCGCCGAGAGCGGCCCCAGCACCGGCAGGCCCTCGGGGCCGGCGGCCGCGCCTTCTTCCAGGCACCCCACAATCTGGACCGTGTCGCGCAGCCGGGCGCGCAGCGCGCGCGCCACGTTCGCGGCCGTGTCGCCGGCCCCGATCAGCAGGACGCGCATCAGCGCCCGCCCCCGCCGGCGCGCCGCGCTCAACCACAGACCCACCCCGAAGCGCACCAGGCTCAGCCCGGCCAGCTGGAGCATGAAGAACTCCACCACCAGCAGGCGCGGCACATCACGAAAGGTGAAATACAAGACGCCGGCAAAGACAAAGGTGGCCGCCGCCAGGGCCCGCACCAGGCCGGCCGGATAGCCGGCCGGGGACGCGCCGCGCCGGGTATCATAGATGCCGAGCGACCAGAACGTGAGGGGAAAGATCAAGCCCACGGCCAAGTGCAGCCAGGGGTTGAGCAGGTAGCCGGCGTCACCCAAGGACTGGCCAAAGGGCAGATACCGGCGCAGGAAATCGGCCGCCGCCAGCGCGCCCTGCGTGAGCACGGCGTCGGCGAACAGCAGGAAGATGGCCAGCTTCTGCAGCCGCGCGAACATGCGCGGATTATAACGGCGCCGGCCGGCGTGGCAATTGGGGTTGGGCGGGAAGAGTAGAAAAAGCCGCCTCGCGGCGGCTGGGGTTCGCTAGATTATGGTCATTCGCGCAGATAGTCGCGCAGCTTGCGGCGGTGGGTGGGGTGCCGCAGCCGGCTGAGCGCCTGGGCTTCGATCTGGCGCACGCGCTCACGCGTGACCCCCATCTTCTTGCCCACTTCTTCCAAGGTGTAGCTCTCGCCGTCCAGCAGGCCGTAGCGCAGCTGCAGGATGCGCACCTCGCGCGGCGGCAGGCCGTTGAGCACTTCCTGGATCTGCTCGCGCAGCAGGTTGTGCGTGGCAATCTCCACCGGCTCCGGCGAATCCTCGTCCTCGATGAAGTCACCCAGCACCGAGTCTTCTTCTTCGTCGGTGGGCGTCTCCAGCGAGAGCGGCCGGCGCGCGATCTGGATGATGGATTCGACCTTCTTGGGCGTCACCTTCAGCGCGTCGCCCAGTTCCTCGATGCTCGGCTCGCGCCCTAGTTCTTGCGTGAGCTGGTGCGAGACGCGCAGCATCTTGTTGATCTGGTCGCCCATGTGGACGGGCACGCGGATGGTGCGGCCCTGGTCGGCGATGGCGCGCGTCACCGCCTGGCGGATCCACCAGGTGGCGTAGGTGCTGAATTTGTGACCGCGGTGATAATCGAACTTTTTGGCGGCCCGGATCAGGCCGATATTGCCCTCCTGGATCAGGTCCAGGAACGGCACGCCGCGGCCGATGTACTTCTTGGCCACGCTGATCACCAGGCGGGAGTTGGCCGTGATCAGGTGCTCGCGGGCGGCCATGCCGTCCGAGAGGATCAGATCCAGCTCCTTGCGCTTCTTGGGCAGCACCCCGCCCTTGGCCAGCCGCTCGCGCGCGAACTTGGCCTTCTCAATGCGCTTGGCCAGCGAGACTTCCTCGGCCGCCGTCAGCAGCGGCACCCGCCCGATTTCTTTCAGGTACAGGCCGATGGTGTCGTCGGCGTCGATGGCGGAGAGATAGGAGTCGTCCTCTTCGGCCTCGCGGGCCAAATCGGATTCCAACTCCGTTTCAGTCTCCTCCATCTCCTCGTCGGAGGGCTCGTCCACATCGACGTTATCCAGCACCTCGATGCGGGCGGCCAGGAGGGCCGCGTGCGCCTCATCCAGCTGATCGACATCGCGCTCCGCCTCGGGGAAGAAGCGCAGGATATCGTCGTAGGTGACAAAGCCTTTTTGCTTGCCCAGGTCCAGCAGCTGCTGGATGGCTGTGTATTCTTC
>JAGOBN010000110.1 GCA_017999235.1 Anaerolineales bacterium
GGCCAAGATCATCCGCCGGCACCCGCACGTCTTTGGAGATGTGAAAGTGCGCGGCGCGGAGGACGTGGTGCGGAACTGGGAGCAGCTGAAGGCCGAAGAGCGCCAGCACAAACCAAAGAAGGACACCGGCGTGCTGGGGGATGTGCCGCGCGGCCTGCCGGCCCTGGCGCAAGCCGAGGTTTACCAGAAACGCGCCGCCAAGGTGGGGTTTGATTGGCCGGATGTGTCCGGCGTCATCGCCAAAATTGAGGAAGAGATCGCCGAGATCAAAGCGGCCGAAGGGCCGGAGGCCGCGGCCGCGGAAGTGGGCGATCTGCTCTTCGCGGTGGTGAACTGGGCGCGCTGGCTGGAGATCGACCCGGAGGCCGCGCTGCGCGTGGGGAACGCGCGTTTTGCCGCGCGCTTCGCTTGGGTGGAGGCGGCAGCCAAAGAGCAGGGGCGCGATCTCAAGCAGCTGTCGCTGGCCGAACTGGACACGCTCTGGGAAGCGGCCAAAGCGACCTTGGCCGGCGAGCCCTGAGCCCCGGAAACGCCCCTGTTAAACGCAGAGGACGGCCGCGCGGCCGTCCTCTTTGGTTAACCGAGGCCTGAGGCGAAATCTACTTGATCTCGCCTTTGTAGACCTTCATGATATCGCCCAGCAGTTTGAGGGCGTCCGGCTTCTGGCGCTGGAAGGCGTTGCGGCCGATGATCGAGCCGAAGCCGCCGCCGTCGCGGATGGCGCGGGCCTCATCCAGCACGGCGTTGGCATCGTCCTTGGTGGCGCCGCCGGAGAAGATGACGATGCGCCGGCCGCCAAAGGCCGCCTGGGTCATGTGCCGGACCCGGTCGGTCAGGGTGCTGATTGGGATCTGGTACTTGTCGTAGACCTTCTTGGCCTCGGCCTGCTCGATGTGATCGGTGGAGAGCTTGATCTTGATGATGTGGGCGCCAAGCTGGGCCGCGATCTGGGCGGCGTAGCCGGTGACATCCACGCCGGTCTCGCCGGCCTTGCTGAGCACACCGCCGCGCGGGTAGGACCAGACCACCACCGCCAGACCCGCCGACTTGGCCTCCAGGGTGAGCTCCTGGAGCTGTTCGTACTGCAGGCGGCGGTCCATAGTGCCAGGGTAGATGGTGTAGCCGATGGCCACACAGCCCAGGCGCAGGGCATCGTCAATGCTGCCCGTCACGGCGCCGAGCGGATCCTTCTCGTCCTGCAGGACATCGTGGTTGTTGAGTTTGAGGATCAGCGGGATATCGCCGGCATAATCGGCGGCCACGGCTTCCAGGAAGCCGAGCGGGGCGGCATAGGCGTTGCAGCCTGAGGCAATCGCCAGCTCGACGTGATAGCGCGGGTCATAGCCGGCCGGGTTGGGCGCAAAGCTGCGGGCCGGACCGTGCTCGAAGCCCTGGTCCACCGGCAGAATGACAAGCTTGCCCGTGCCGGCCAGATAGCCGGAGTTGAGCAGGCGGGCGATATTGGTCAAGGTGCCGGGGTTATCACTGCGGTACCAGGACAGAATTTCTCGGACGCGATCGGTTGCCATGTGCAAACTCCTTCTAGAGGTTTTTGGTGCTGGGACGCGCCAAGTATAACCCGCCTTGCGCCGGCTGGCGACTGACAGAAATCACTCTCTGGCCGCGGCTAAGGTGTTTTCCGGCGCACGCGCAGCACCGCGATCTTGGTGGCGTGGTTGAAAGGCGCGGGATCAGCGGGCAAGGGGCGGCTCACCGATTCGGGGTGGCCCGTGCAGTCCACTGGCACCGGGATGAGCGCTTCCACTTCCAAATAGCCGTCCGCGCTCAAGGTCTCCAAGACGCGCAGATAATCCGCGCCGCTCAGAAACAGGGCGTTGTTGACGGCCACCAGCCGGCCCCCCGCGGCCACCAGCGGCCGGGCTTTGTTGATCAGCCGCCCGCTCTCCGCCACCAGGTCCACACGGCCGGCGGCCGTGGCGGAGAAGAAAGGCGGATCCAGCATGACGCAGTCAAACCGCATGCCGGCCCGCCGCCATCGGCCGGCGACGGCGAAGAAATCGGCGGCCAAAAAATCGGCCTTGACGATGGGGAAACCGTTCAGGGTGTAGGACGCTTTGGCCAAGTTCAAGAAGGCGCGCTGGCGATCCACGTGGACCACGCGGGCGGCGCCGCCGGCCCGGGCCGCCACCCCCAGGCTGCCGGTATACGCGAAGGCGTTGAGCACGGTCTGGCCGGCCAGGTTGGCCTGGGCCCACGCGCGCAGGCCGCGGGTATCCAGGTAGAAGCTGGCATCCTGCTGCAAGCGCAGATCCAGCGCGTACCGCACGCCGGCCTCCACCAGCCGGGCGGCCGGCGCGTCTCCCCACAGCAGCTGGCCGTGGCGGTCCGCCGCGTCCGGGCTGTAACGGGCCTTGGCGATGACGCTGCGGAGCCAGGGCAGGCGTTGGCGATAAAAGGCCTGGGCGGCGGCCACGGCCGGCTGGCCGGCGGCGGCCGGCTCGGCGTGGTTGTGCAGGACCAGCGTGGCGGCGTAGACCTCGGCCGTCAGGGCCGGCCAGCCCTCCACAAAGCCGTTGAACAGCCGCGCCGCGCCCGTGTGGCCGGGGTCGCCGGCCAAGAGCGGCGCGCGGGCGGCCAGCGCCAGGGCCAGCCGGTCGGGCAAAGCGGTCAGGTCCAGCATCAGGCGCCGGTGAGCCCGCGATACAGCTGCAGCCCGCCGAAGACGACCAGGGCGCCGGCCGAGACCAAGTTGAGGCCCTTGACCAACCGCGGATCCAGCCGGTGGGCGACGGCCATCAGCACAATCAGGCCGGCCATCCCGCCGGTCAAGGTCAGGTAGAAGCCGGCGAAGAAGCTCACGGCGGCGCCGGCCGAGCGCGCCCAGGCTTCCAGCACCAGCGGCCCGCCGATGACGCTCCAGAAAATCCAGGGGTTGGGGTTGAGCAGGTTCATCAGCGTGCCGTGCAGCAAGCTGCGGCGCGGCCGCCCCGCCGGGTCGGCGCGCCATTCGGCCGCTTGCCGCGCGGCGCGGAAGGCGCTCCCGGCCAGGGAGAGCATAAACAGGCCGCCCGCCACCTCCAGGCCGCGCAGGAACCACGCCGGCGTCTGGGCGAGCACCAGCAAGACCACCACCACGATCGGGCCGTCGCTGAGCAGGGGGACCAGCGCCAGCGGCAGCGCGCGGCGCGCGCCCAATTGGAGGGTCTGGGTGAGCAGATAGGCCCAGAACGGACCCGGCGAGACGGAAGCGGAAAACCCCAGCGTGAGCCCTTGCAGGAACGTGATCATCGGCAACGCCTAAAGCAGCTTGTAGTAGACGACCGTGGGGTGTAATTGACCATCAGTGTGGCGGGCATAGTGCGGGATGAGGCCGGCCCGCGTCCAGCCGAGCGAAGCATAGAGCAGCTCGGCCGGCTCACCCGCCAGGGTATCCAGCACCAGCGTGGTGCGGCCCAATTCCCGGGCGGCGGCTTCCACGGTCAGCATCAAGGCCCGGCCCAAACCCTGCCGGCGCGCCGCGCGATGCACCAGCAGTTTCATCACCTCCGCCCGATGCCGGCCGTTGGGCCACGTCACCAGCCCCAACTGCACCGTCCCGGCCAGGGCGGGGCCGCGCCAGGCCGCCCACAGCCGCCGGGAGCCGGTCTGCACGGCGTCCGCCACCGACTGCCAATACGTCAGCGCCTCCGTGTCCGCCAGCGGCGGCAGGAACCCCACCGAAGCGCCGGCCGCCACGGCGTCCTGCAACAGGCCGGCCAAATCCGGCAAGACCGGCGCCAGCTCGCCGGCGGACAGGGAACGGATTTCGACGGGCCAGGGACCGGCGGACATGGGGCCTCCTCTCGGCGGGCGTTAGCTGTTCCGGCAGGGGACAACCCGCGCGGAGTTTGTTATCATACCCCGCGCATAGAAGGCAGGGAGCATGACGTTAACTTTGACGACACCGATTATCTACCTCGCGCGCCACGCCACCCCGGATTGGAGCCGCACGGACCTTCCCTATCACTTGCTGCCGGGACCGCCGCTGGTGCCGCAGGGCGAGGCCGAAGCGGCGGAGCTGGGCCGCTTCCTGCGGGAGGCCGGCGTCAGCCGGCTGTACACCAGCCCGTTGGAGCGCGCCCGCCGGACGGCCGAGATCGCGGCGGCCGTGGCCGAACGGCCGGTGCAGGTGGAAGCGGCGCTGGCCGAATGGCGGCCGGAAGAAAACGCGGACCACATCCGCGCCCGGTTCTGGCCGGTCTGGGAGCAGGTGCTGGCCCAGAGCCTGCCGGCCGGCCCAATCATGCTGGTGACGCACGGCGGACCGATCGGCTTCTTCCTCGCGGCCCTGGGTCTGCCCCGGGACACGCTGGCGTATTACAAGCGCACGTTTGACCGCACGAACCCGGTGCCGCCGGCGGGCGTGTGGAAGGCAGCGCGGCCGGCGGCCGGCGAACCGTGGGACCTCAGCCTGGCCTTTGTGCCGGCGGCGTACCGCCACAAACTGGTGGTCTGAACGTCCCCCGGCGCGGGAATAACAGAGGCCTGCCGTCTGCCGGCAGGCCTCCGCGTTTAATCCAGCGCCGTTCGGCGGCGCGCTACTTCCGCGCCTTGAGCTTCTCGATCAGCGCGACGTAAGCCGTCATCGCCTCGGCGGCGGATTGGCCCTTGAGCTTGGCCCAGGCGTCGTACTTGGCGCGGCCCACGAAGTCCATGCCGCCGGGCCGGGAGCCGCTGACATCGCCGGCCGTGGATTGCTTGTAGAGCGCGTACATCTGCAAGAGCGTTTGATCATCCGGGCGCTTGGCGAGCTTCTGGGCTTCGGCCGCGGCCTTCTCAAAGGTGGCTTTCAGATCAGCAGCCATGAGGCGGTCTCCTTACGCTGGGCGGGTTATTTGAGCGCGGCTTCCACCACCCCGCGCACTTGCGCCAGGGCATCCGGCAGGCGCGCCGGGTCCTTGCCGCCGGCTTGGGCCAGGGTGGGCTTGCCGCCGCCGCTGCCGCCCACCAGGGCGGCGATGGTCTTAACAATCTTGCCGGCGTCCAGGCCGCGGGAGACGAGGTCCTCGGTGACGGCGGCGATCAGGCTGGGCCGGCCGTTGACCACCGCGCCCAGCACCACCACCCCGGAGGGCAGGCGCTGGCGGAAGCGGTCGGTCATCTCCCGCAAGGTATCCATATCCGCGTGGTCCAGCACGCCGGCCAGCACCGGCACGTCCTTCACAGTTTCCACCTCAGCCAACAGTTCGTCCAGCTCGCGGTGGGCCAGGTCACGGCGCAGCCGCGCGATCTCTTTTTGCGCGGACTGGGCTTCGTCCAGTAAGGACAACACTTTGCGGTCCAGCTCCTGCGGCGTGATCTTGAGATAGCTGGCGGCGTTCTCCAGCACGCCCAGGCGCTGCTCAATCAGGTCCAGCGCGCCCCGGCCGGTGACGGCCTCAATGCGGCGGATGCCGGCGGCGGCGGCCTCTTCGCTGACGATGATAAACGGCCCCAGGTCGGCGGTCTCCGGCACGTGGGTGCCGCCGCACAGCTCGTAGCTGAACAGCTCCGGCTCGCCGATCTGGACGGTGCGGACCACCTCGCCGTACTTTTCGCCGAACAGCGCCATGGCGCCGGCGCCGATGGCCTTCTCGCGCTCCATATATTCAATCCGCACCGCGTAGTTGGCCAGGATGGCCTCGTTGACGGAGCGCGCCACCTGGACCAATTGCTCCTGCGTGAGCATGCCGGAGTGGGTGAAGTCGAAACGCAGGCGGTCCGGCGCCACCAGGGAGCCAGCCTGGCGCACGTGCTCCCCCAGGATATAGCGCAGTTCGGAGTGGAGCAGGTGGGTGGCGGTGTGGTTGCGCATGATATCCCAGCGCCGGTCTTCATCCACGTGCGCGTGGGCCACATCGCCGACGCGCGGCGTGCCCTCTTCCACCACCCCGGCGTGCACCACCACGCCGGCCGCCGGCCGGCGCACTTCCTCCACCCGGATCTCCCAGGTGGGCTCCTCGGCGCCGGCCGTAAAGTGCGCCAGATGGCCGGTGTCCGCCACCTGGCCGCCGGACGAGACGTAGAAGCAGCTGCGGGCCAGGATGACCTCCACCTTGTCGCCCGGCCGCGCGCTGGTCACGCGCTGGCCGGCCTTGACGATGGCCAGCACCGGCTCTTCCAGCAGGATGTCGTTGTAGGGGTCGTACTCCACACCTTCCGGCCCGAGCTTCCCCTCCGCCTGCAGGTCGTGCAGGATGGCGCGGAAAACGCCCACTTCTTCGCCGCCCAGCGGACCCACTTCGGTCCGCGAGGCCTCGGCGTGCTCTTCGCGCGCCTGGGCAAAACTCACTTCGTCCACCCGCAGGCCGCGTTCCTGGGCGATATCGCGGGTGATCTCCAGCGGCAGGCCGTAGGTGGCGTACAGATTGAAGGCCGTCTCGCCGGACAGCGTGGTCTGGCCGTGCTCGGCCAGCTCGGTCAGCAGGGCGCCCAGGTTGGCGACGCCCATATCCACCGTGCGCTGGAAGCGCTCCTCCTCCTGGGTCAGGGTGCGCAGGATGCTGGTCTGGTGCTTGGCGATCTCGGGGTAGATGCCCCCGTAGTGCGCGATGACGGTCTCGGCCACGCGCGCCAGGAACGGCTCGCTGAACCCGAGCTTGCCGCCGAAGCGGGCCGCGCGGCGGATGACCATGCGGCAGACATAGTTGCGGCTGACATTGCCGGGGATGACGCCGTCGCCGATCAGGAAGGTGGCGGCGCGGACGTGGTCGGCGATGACGCGGTACGCAGTCAGGTGCTGTTTGCGCTCGGCGTCCGAGTGGCCGGCCAGCTCCTGAATGCGCGCCATGATCGGCATGAACAGGTCGGTGTCATAGGAGTTGTCCACGCCCTGGATGATGGACGTGATGCGCTCCAGGCCCATCCCCGTGTCCACGCCCGGCTTGGGCAGGGGCGTCCGGGAGCCGTCCGGGGCCTGGTTGTACTGCATGAACACCAGGTTCCAGATCTCCAGCATGCGGTTGTCGGGGTTGTCGTCCAGCTGGACCTTCAGCGCGTCGGCCGGCGGGATGCCCTCGGCCGGCCGCCAATCGTAGTGGATCTCGGCCGTCGGCCCGCACGGGCCCACGTCCGCCATCTGCCAGAAATTGGTGCGGTCGCTCAGTTTGGCCACGCGCTCGGGCGGCACGCCGATGTCCTCGGTCCAGATGCGGTAAGCCTCGGCGTCATCCTGATGGACGGTGAAGAACAGCCGGTCCAGCGGGAAGCCGTAAACCTTGGTGACGCAGTCATAGGCGAAGCGGCAGGCCTCGCGCTTGAAATAATCGCCAAAGGAGAAGTTGCCCAGCATCTCAAAAAAGGTGTGATGCCGGGGGCTGGGGCCGACATTCTCCAGGTCATTGTGCTTGCCGGAGACGCGCATGCACTTCTGGGCGGTGGCGGCGCGGGTATAGGGCCGCTTGTCGGTCCCCAGGAAAACATCCTTAAACTGGACCATGCCGGCGTTGGTGAACAGCAGGGTGGCGTCGCCGCCCGGCACCAACGACGAGGACGGCACGGTGGTGTGGCCGTGCTCGGCAAAGAAATCCAGAAACGCCTGGCGCACTTCGGCTCCGGTCATTTTGGGCGCCGGCGTCTTCGCCCCGGTTTTGGGCGACACAGTCTTTTTAGCCATATCCAACTCCAAACGCAGAATCGTGGAGCGGGATTATACGCCAGAACACGGGGCGGGAGAAACGGTTGAAAGCGCCGCGGCCGGCGGCCGGCGTTCACGGCCGCGGCTGAGGTAAAATGCCAGTTATCCCATTCTTTCCGAGAGACATTATGACGCTAGACGAACAAGTCGCCCTGCTGATGCAGGGCACCGAATACGGCGACGAGCAATTGAAGCAGACCATGGCCCGCGAGCTGCGCGAGCGTCTGGCCGAGGCGGCCGCCGCTGGCCGGCCCCTGCGCGTCTACTGCGGCTACGACCCCACCTCCACCGACCTGCATCTCGGCCACACCATCTCCATGCGCAAGCTGCGCCAGTTCCAGGAACTCGGCCATGAGGTCACGTTCCTGATCGGCAGTTACACGGCCCTGGTGGGCGACCCGTCGGACAAGAACAAGGCCCGGCCGATCCTGACCCAAGAGCAAGTGGCCGCCAACGGCCAGACCTACGCCGAGCAGGCCTTCCGCATCCTGGATAAAAAGCGGACCAAGATCCGCTACAACGGCGAGTGGCTGTCCGAGCTCTCCCTGCTGGACCTGATCCGGCTGGGCCAGAACTTCACGGTGCAGCAGTTTCTGGCGCGCGAGAACTTCTCCAAGCGCTTGGACGCCGGCGAGCCGATCTATCTGCATGAGACGTTTTACGCCCTGATGCAGGGCTACGACGCGGCCGCCATGCACACCGACGTGCAGGTGGGCGGCTCCGACCAATTGTTCAACATCATCGTGGCCGGCCGCAAGCTGCAGGAAGCGCTGGGCCAGAAGCCGCTGGTGGGCGTGATCACGGGCATCCTGCCCGGCACCGACGGCGTCGAGCGGATGTCCAAATCCAAGGGCAACCACATCCCGATCATGACCACGCCCGAGGATATGTACGGCAAGGTCATGTCGATCCCGGACGCGGCCATGCCCGGGTACTTCCGGCTGGTGACGCGCTACACGCCGGCCCAGATCGCGCAGGTGGAGCAGGGGCTTCAGGCCGGCACGCGCCACCCGCGCGACACCAAGATGGAGCTGGCGCGCGAGATCGTCACGATCTACTACAGCGCCGAGCAGGCGGCGGCGGCGGAAACCCACTTCACCACCATCTTCCAGAAGCACGCGCTGCCGGAGGATATGGAAACGCTCACCATCGCCGGGACGCCGGCGCTGACCGAGTTCCTGGCCGCGCACAAACTGGCGGCCTCCAAGAGCGATGCCCGCCGCCTGATTGAGCAGGGCGGGGTGAAGGTGGCCGGCCAGCCGGTGACGGATGTGTCGGCCAAGCTGGAATTCACGGGCGAAGCGGTCGTTCAGGTTGGCAAACGCAAATTCATAAAAGTCATCCGCGGTTAGCGGGCAACTTCAGCCACGAATCCCACGAACGTTTCCGGATCCCACGACCAGCGTGTGAACCGTTTCAATTCGTGCCATTCGCGGCGCGCTTGAGGCGGAGTTAATGCCACTTCCCAGTCCGCCGGCTGAAGCTTCCACCGGGCTATACTTCCTCATCCTGGCGCTGGCCCTGGCGGCGGCCGGCTATGTGCTGTATCGCCGCTGGCTGTCACGCCGCGAGCTGGAGCGCCGGCTGGTGGAGTTGAGCCAGCTGGCGGAGCTGGGCCGCGCCATCCTCAGCGCGCGCCTGGATTCCAGCCGGCTGGCCGAGCTGATCTA
>JAGOBN010000111.1 GCA_017999235.1 Anaerolineales bacterium
CTCAATGGCCTGGGTGACGCCGGCGGAATGGGCGGCCATGTCGGCGGTCGCGGCCGTGTTCTGCTGGACCACCACGCTGACCGCGTCGGTGGCCGTCACCAGGTCGCTGGCCAGCTGGCCCATCTGCTCGCTGGCCTGCAGGGCCGCCTGCGCCTGATGGTTCACGGCCTGGGCCGCCTGCAGGATGGCGGTCAGCGCCTGGCCGGCCTCGTTGGCGCGGGCCGCGCCGCTTTCAACTTCTTGCGCGCCCTCGTCCATCGCCCGCACCGCCTCACCGACCGTGGTTTGGATGCCGCGGATCAGCCCGCCGATCTCCTTGGTGGCGCCGGCCGATTTCTCCGCCAGCTTACGGACTTCATCTGCCACCACCGCGAAGCCCTGGCCGTGTTCGCCGGCGCGCGCCGCTTCGATGGCGGCGTTCAGGGCCAGCAGATTGGTCTGGGAGGCGATGTCGTCAATGGTCTCCACGATCGCGCCGACCTGATCGGAGCGCCGGCCCATCTCTTTGACCTTGGCCGCCGAAGCGCCCACCTTGGTTTTGATGGCCGCCATCCCCTGGATGGTCTCGCCCACCACCTTGGCTCCGGCGCGGGCGGCCTCCGCGGCGCCGGCTGAATCCCGCGTCACGGCCTGGGCGTTGCCGGCCACCTGCCGCACGGCCGTCGCGAGCTGCGCCGTGACGGTGACGGCCTGGCCCACGGCGGCCGCTTGCTCCCGCGCGCCTTGCGCCACGCTGTCAATCGTGCGCTTCATTTGCTCCAGCGCGCTGGCCGTCTGGGTGACGCCGGCGGCCTGCTGCTGCGTGCCTTTGGCGATCTGCTGGATCGTGGTGGCGATCTGACTGGTGGCCTGGCCGGCCTGGCCGGCGGCCGCCGCGAGCTGGCCGGAGGCCGTGTTCACGCTCTGCGCGTTGTGCGTCACCTCCCCCACCGTCGTCCGCAAGTTGGCCACCATCTGGACAAAGGCGTTGCCCAGCTCGTCGCGCGCGGACTGCGGGGCGACCTCGACCGTCAGGTCGTTCTGGGCCAGGCGGTGCGCGGCGCCGGCCAGCGTCTGCAGGTAGGCCGACATTTGCCGGAAGGCGTCGGCCAACTGCCCGATCTCGTCGGTCTGCCGCACGGTCACCGGCTGGCTGAGATCGCCGGCCGCGATCAACTGCGCGCCGGCGGTCAGCGCGCGGATGGGGCGCGCCAACTGCCGGGCCAGCCACCCCAACAGCCCCAGGGCGGCCAGCGTGAGCGCCACCCCGACCGCGATCATTTGGAGCATGCTGCGGGTGGCTTCGGCCAAAATGGCCGTCATCGGGATATTGAGGTTGGCGGACCAGGGCGTCGTGGTCAGGCCGAACTTAATCGGGACGTAGACTTCCAAAAAGTCGTCGTAGACCATGAGCCGGGTGGCGCCGGCCTGAACCGTTTTGAGATCGGCCGCAAAATCGGCCTCCCGCAGTTCGAGCAGAGCGTGGCCGGCTTGCTCGGGATGTCCGGTGACGCCGGCCGCCAGACCGCTGTGGCTGATTACGGTCAGCGTGCCGGCCTTATTGAAGATGTCGGCTTCGTCCACCAACGTCTGCAGGAAGTCCAGCGGCAGATCCACGCCGGCCATGCCGTAGAACTGGCCGTCCGCCATGATCGGCACCACCACGGACGTGAGCAGCACGTCCACGCCATTGATGGGATAGAGATACGGGTCGATGATGCATTCCTGCCGGGTGAGCTTGGGGCATTGATAGTAATCGCCGACGCCGGCCGTTTCATAATCCAGCAGCGGCTCGACGATGATGGCGTCATCCGCGCGCACCCAGTACGGGATAAAACGCCCGGTCGCGTCGTGGCCGGGCTGGTCCACAAACGCCGCGTCCTGGCCGTCGAAGGCGTTGGGCTCCCACAAGGTGTAAACGCCCAGGAATTGCGGGTTCAGAGCCAGCGTCTGGCGGAGCATCGCATTGACCTGGGCGCGGGTCAGGCCAACTTCCATCCCGCCCTGTTTGATGGCCGAAAGCGCCTGGGCCAGGGCGCGGGCGGTGTCCAACGCCACTTCCACCTCGGCCTGGATGCGGCCGGCGTCCGCGCTGGCCGCCGCGATGGCCTGCGCTTCCGCTGTCTGCCGCGCCGCCTCGCGCTGGGCTACGGCGGCGTATCCGATCAGCACGGCGGCGACGATCAGCAGGCTAAGCCCGCTCCAGAGCATGATCTTGGTTTGGAGCGACCGAATTTGCAGGGACATACCAGGCTTCCAGCCTTTCTAAATAACGCGCGCGGTGGGCTCTGAAGCGGCGGCGATCTCGGCCGGAGGCGCTAGCCAGAGGCGATGGTTTTGACACGGAACGCCGTTGGGGCGGCTTACTTTAGCTTATCGAAAACCGCGCGCGTTGCCGCTAAAGATGCTATGAAAAGTCCGGCTTGCGGCGCGGTCCAGCCCGCCGGCCGCGAACATCTTCCCAACTAAATCTTCGCGGCGATTTTACTGACAGAGCTGGAGGTTGCTTTTAGCCTAGGGACGGTATTCCATAATCATCCGTGGAGTGTGGGGGCCGGCCGGGCAGCTTGTCGTCTCCTTCTCACGCGGCCCCGCCCGTGACCGCCTCGCTGTTCCTCTCAGGAAGGCCGCATGTTTAAACGCGTCTTTAGTCTCACGCTGGTCTGGATGGAGCGCCTGAATTTTTCGCACAAGCTGTTGGTTTTGTGTGCGATGTTTCTGATGCCGCTGGCGGTGTTTGCCTTTTTATTTGTATCCGACCGGCTGGCCGCGATCCGGATTGCTGAAAAGGAGTTGGCCGGCAACGCCTATCTGCGTCCCACCCTGACGCTGATCCAGCACGTTCAACAGCATCGCGGCGCGGCCAATTCCTTTCTAAAAGGTGATCCTTCCTTCCGGGAGGTGGTGCTGGAAAAACAGACTGCGATTCGCGCCGACCTGGCCGCCATGGACGCGGTTGATCAACTGTCGGGCGACCGGTTCCAGACGGCGGATGACTGGGCAGCGCTCAAGCAGACCTGGCAGACGCTGAAAAGCGAGGTCTTGGAACTGCCGGCGGCGGAGAGCCTGCGGCGCCACAACGACTTGATTATGCAGTTGCTGGATCTGCGGGTGGCGGTGGCGGACGAGTCGGCGTTGACCCTGGACCCGGAAGAAGACACCTACTACCTGATGATCAGCGTAGTCAAGGATTATCCGCTGGCGGTCGAATTCATCGGGCAGGCGCGCGCGGTGGGATCCGGCGCTCTGGCCAGCGGCGCGGTTACGGCGGCCGACCAGGCGCGGTTGGACGCCCTGATCAGCCTGGCGCGCAATTACGCCTTCGATGCCGATAAGGGGCTGAGCCATGTCTTTGACTATGCGCCGGCCGTGCGGGAACGTCTGCAAGCCGGGGTCACGGCGGCCCAGAGCGCCAATCGGGCCTTCTTCGATTTGGCGCTGAACGAGATTGTGGCCGCTGAAGCGCCAACGCTGGAGGCCAAAACCTATTTTGATGCGGCCACGCAGACCATTGACCAGCAGTATCGGCTGATTGCAGACTTGGCGGACGTGCTGGATGAGCGCCTGGCTGCCCGGATCAGCCGGCTGAATACGGAACTGGCCGGGGCCCTGGTTTTGGCCTGGGTGCCGTTGGGGCTGGCGCTCTGGACTTTTGGCGGTTTCTATTACTCGGTGGTAGAGGCGCTGCGCGGGGCGGTGGGGGTGGCGCGCCAGATCGCGGAAGTGGACTTGGCGGCCCTGGCGGAGGGGATGGAGCGCTTGGCGCGGGGCGATCTCACCCAGGAGCTGGTGGTGGCGGTTCAGCCGGTGCCGGTGCGCGCCGCGGATGAGCTGGGGCAGTTGACGCGGAGTTTCAATGAAGTGGTGGGGCGCTTGCATGAGGTGGGTGCGGCTTTCACCCGGATGACGGGCAACTTGCATGGGCTGGTGGCGGATGTGGCCGATAACGCGCGCCGCGTGCAGGCCGCGGCCGGCCAGCTCGACACGGCGGCGGAGCAGGCTGGCGAAGCCACGCACCAGATCAGCGTGACCATGCAGCAGGTAGCCAAAGGGACGGTGCAGCAAGCCGATAATCTGGCGCGCACCACCGGCGCGGTGGATGAGCTGGGCCGGGCCATCAACGATGTGGCCCGGGGCGCCCAGGAACAGGCGCAGGCGGTGGCCGGCACGGTGGCGGCCATGAGCCGGCTCGCGGACGCGGCTGGTCTGATCCGCGCCGGCGCCGAAGCGCAATTGGTGGGGATGCAGCAAACCGAAGGCGCGCAGACCGAAGTGCGCGCCGGCCTGCGCGCGATGGAAACGGCCACGCAGAGCGTGGCCGGGGCGGCCGCGCACTCCGCTCAAGCGGCCGGCGAGGGCGCGCGCTTGGCACATCAAAGCGCCACCGGCATGGAACGCGTCCGCGCGGCCACCGACCAGCTGGCGGGCCGGGTGCGGGATTTAGGGAAGCGCACCGGGCAGATCGGCGCCATCGTCGAGACGATTGATGAGATCGCCGCGCAGACCAATCTACTGGCCCTGAATGCCGCCATCGAAGCGGCGCGCGCCGGCGCGCATGGCAAGGGCTTTGCGGTGGTGGCCGATGAAGTCCGCAAACTCGCCGAGCGCTCGGCCCAGGCCACCCGCGAAATCGCCGAGATGATCCAGTTGGTGCAGGGCGGCGCCGGCGAGGCGGTGGAGGCCATGCAGCAGGCCGGCCAGGAAGTGGGTGCGGCGGCCCAGGCCAGCCAATCCGCCGGCTCGGCCTTCGCGGCCATCGCCGCTGGGACGCAGACCCTGCTGGGCGAGGTGAAGACGATTGAGACGGCCGTGGCGTCCATGAGCCGTTCGAGCCAGGCCCTGGAGCGGGCGGTAGTGGAGGCCGCGCGGCTCGCGGCGCAGAACCGCGCCGCGGCCGATCAGATGGCGGCGCTCAACCTTCAGGTCACGGCCGGCCTGGATAATGTTAGCGCGGTGGTGGAAGAGAACACGGCCTCCACGGAGCAAATGGCCGCCGGCGCCGCGGAGGTAACCCTAGCCGTGGAGAACATCGCCAGCATGTCCGAGGAAAACAGCGCGGCCACGGAGGAAGTGAGCGCCAGCGCCGAGGCAGTCAGCACGCAGGTGGTCGCGGTCACTGATAACGCGCGCGGGCTGAGCGCGATGGCGGAGGAACTGCAGACGGTGGTGGCGCGGTTTACACTGCGGCAGGCGGCTGAGGCGGCTGAGGCGGCTGAGGCGGCCCCGGTCCGCCGGATTCCGGCGCGCGCCTTGAACGGCGCCGCGCACTAACCGCGCTGGGGCGGCCCCGGAGGCTGGATTCTGTAGCGCCTTACGGCTGCACGGGGATCGGGAACATCCGCTGCTTGAGATACAGCATGTGCTGGCGGGCGGCCTGGCGCGCGCCTTCCACATCATGGCGCGCGATGGCCAGGGCCTCCTCCCGATGAAGCTGCGACGCTTCTTCTTTGACCAGCGGCAGTTGGATGACCTCGCGGATCAATTCCAACAGAAGTTCGCGGGAGAGGGTGTAAAACGCCTGCAGCAGGACATTGTGAGTGGCCTTGGCCACCGCCATGTGGAACTCCCAATCCAGGCGCACAAACTCGGCGTCGTCGGTGATCACTTGCTGGGCCGCGTGCAGGGCCGCAAACATCTCCGCGATCTCATCCGGCGTAGCCTTCTCGGCGGCTAATTCCGCCAGCGACACCTCCAGCGCCAGCCGGGCTTCGTAGACCGTCTGCATCTCCATCGGCCCAAAACGGTTCAAAATCAGGCTGGGATGGATGACGCTTCGCAGGGCGTTATGGCTGACCCAGGTGCCTTTGCCGGGCCGCGCCTCGAGCAGGCCCACCGTCGCCAGGGACTGAACGGCCTCGTGGACGGTGGCGATGCCCACCCCGAACTGCGCCGCGAGCTCCTTGCGCGGAGGCAGCAGCCCGCCCGGTGGAATCTGGCCGGAGAAGATCATCTGGCGCAAACGGTCCGCCGTGTCATCCACCAACGTGTTGCGATCCGCAAGGCTGGGCATAGCGATCAGACCTGACTTTCAGTGATCGGCCGGGTATTATCAGATGACTAACCCCCGTAATTATCCGAATTATATGTAATTTACGGGCTGGCGTGCAAACGCCCCGGGCAGAAGTCGCGGCCGGCGGTGGGCGAGAGGCGGGCCGGGTTCCAGCCGAGGATTAAGGACACAGCGCCTGGGCGACGCTGTGCATATCCGGAAATTCCAGGTCAGGCTGGGCTTCGGCCGGCGGCGTGGCGCCGGCGCCGGCCCGGCCGTGCCGGCGGTTGACCCATATCGTGTCGAACCCCAATTGCTTGGCCGGCACATGATCATGGAACAGGCTCTGGGCCACATGCAGGATGTTTTCCCGCGGCCGGCCCAGACGCGCCAGGGCGGTGTGGAAGTGCGCGTGGCCGGGCTTGTAGCCGCGCACCTGCTGGGCCGTGATGACGGCCGCAAACGTGACGCCCAGCCGGCGGTTGGAGAGCGCGAACAGGTCATCGTCGATGTTGGACAGGATCGCCAGCTGGTAGCGGCGCTGGAGCACGGCCAGCGCTTCGGCCGAATCCGGGAAGGCCGGCCACTCGCCGACCGACCCCGAGAAGGCGTCCAGCTCGGCGGCGCTGGGCGTGAAGTGGTACTGCGCGCCGAATTGGTTCAAGCAGGCGGCCAGCACCGCGCGGTAAGTCAGATAGGGGCCGCGCTCGGCGGCGGCCTCAAACGCGGCGTAGATTTCCAGGACGCGCTCGTCGTCCAGCGCCACCCCATGCCGGCGCAGCACCGGCTGCAAGGCCGCCAGCAGGCCGCTTTCCCAGTCGATCAGTGTGCCGTAACAATCAAAAGTTAAAACCTGTTTCTGGCTCAGGTCAAGCATCGCGTGTTCCTTTCAGCGGGTGGGCGGTGAGCCGCGCAGCGCGCGCAGCCGGCGGAGATGGTCCGGCTGCAGAATCTGACGCACCAGTTCGGCCACTAAGGCGGTGCGCGGTTGGAGGCTCGCCGCCAGGACGTATTCATCCGGGCTGTGGTCCCGGCCGCCGACCGGCCCCAGGCCGTCCAGCACCGGCACACCCAGCCCCGCGATCAGGTTGGCGTCCGAAGCCCCGCCGGTGGCGACTGCGTGGACGTCAAAGCCCAGCGTCCGCGCGCCGGCCTGCGCCAGCTCCGTCAAGTACGCGGCGGCCGGCGTCTGGGCCATGGGCGGGTAACTGAACTGGCCGCTGATGGTGACCCGCGCGCCCGGCACGGTGACACGCGCGGGCAGGTCCGCCAGCGCGCGCTGGATGCGGGCGGCGCCGGCCGCGTCCACGGCGCGCACGTCAAACTCCACCCGCGCTTCAGCCGGCACCACATTGGTGGCGGTGCCGCCGCTGACGACGCCGGCGTTAACGGTGACGCCCGGCGCGCTCCCGTTCAATTGGTGCAGGGCCGCAATCTGATAGGCCAATTCTAAAATCGCATTGACGCCTTTTTCCGGCTCGACGCCGGCGTGGGCGGCTTGGCCCGTGACCGTGAGCGTGTACTCGGCGCAGCCTTTGCGCGCGTTGACCAGCGCACCGTCTTCGCGCGCTGATTCCAGCACCAGCACGGCGTCCATGGTCTGGGCCAGCGGGCCGCTGAGCGCGCGCGAGGCCGGCGACCCCACTTCTTCGTCGCTGTTGAAGAAAAAGACCAGCTCCTCAAAATCCATGAAACCGCCCATTTGCAGGGCGCGCAGCGCGTACAGGCCGGCCAGCAAGCCGCTCTTCATATCGTTAACGCCGGGGCCGAGAATCCGGCCGCCGTCCCAGCGCATCGGCCGCGCGTCGGCGGTGCCGTCCGGATAAACGGTATCCAGATGGCCCATCAGCATGACGCGGCCGGCCCCGGTCCCGCGCCAGCGCGCGGACCAGCAATCGCCATAGCGGTCCAGGCGGTGCTGTTCCACCATCCAGCCCCAGGCGGCGCAGCGCGCGCCCACCCACCAGCCGGCCGCATCCACGCCGGTCTTGTTGTGGGTGCCGCAGTCCACGTTCACCAGGGCGGCCAGATCAGCCAGAAAGTCGGCGCGAGCGGAATTCAAGAAGGTGAGTAGTTCAGACATCGGCGCTGTGGATGGATTGGAAAGCCGGCCTGGGCCAGGCCGAAAGCCTCCGGCCCAGTATAAGTCCCTGGCGGCGCGCGTCAATGTGAAAGTGGCGGCCTGGGCGGGCCAAATTCCCGCCGGATTTACCACGGCCGGGTGGATGGGGCGGGGGCCGGGCCGAGAACAGAATGGTGATCAGACTTCCGCATTCGACGGGTCAGGGGTTCCGATGACACTCTCGCTGGGACGACGTTTGTTAGTGGCTGTGGCGCTGGTGAGTTGGCTGTGGGGGCCGGCCGCCGTTGAGGCCGAGGCCGGCAGTGTTGGCCGCCACCAGGTGCGCCTGGGCGATACACTGTTTTCGCTGGGCCGCGCCTATGGGGTGCTGCCCAGCGCCATCGCCGCGGCGAACGGGCTGGGGCCGCTGGCCTGGCTGGAAGTTGGCCAGCAGTTGATTATCCCGGCGGTCCCGTGGCCAGCGCCGCCGGCGGGGCCAGTGAGCCAGCCGCAGTTTGCGTCGCCGTTTCCGGGCCGGCCGGCCACCCTGGGGTCGGGCCAGTCGTTGGCGAGCGGGGGGAGCCAGCCGTTGACGGGCGTGGTCCAGGCCGCCGCTGCCGCGGGCCGGCATGTGGTGCAAGCCGGGGAGACGCTCTTTGCGATCGGCCGGGCGTATGGCGTCCTCCCCAGCGCTATCGCCGCCGCGAATGGGCTGGCCCTGGCGGGCGTGCTGCATCCCGGCCAGAGCCTGGTCATCCCCGCCGTGCCGTGGACCCAGATCCAGCCGGGGCCGGTGACTCGGCCGCAGATCACGTCGCCGGTCGGCTTTGTGGCGCCCAGCGGAGCCGCGTGGTTGACCGAGAACGTCATCATCACGATCCCGTTCCAGCCGCCGGCGGGGGCGGGGACGCCCGGGGCGGCCGCGCCGGCGCCAACGGCGGCTGCGTCCAACGAGCCCGCGCCGAACGGCGAGACCGCCACACCAGTTCCGAGCGAGGCGGCGCCCACCGCCGCGCCCGGCACACCGGGTAATCCTGGCACGCCGGGTAATCCCGGCACACCGACCGAGACGCCGGCGCCGGGCGGCTATCCGGCGCCCGCCAACGGGACGCCGGGCGCCGGCTATCCCGCGCCGTAACGTTTTGCCAGCCTGGCCCGGCCGGTCAGGCTGGCGCTATTTAAGCGCGGCGGTGGCGTCCTCCATCGGCGCCAAGCCGAATTGCGCCAAGCGGTGGTGGTACTGTGCGAGAA
>JAGOBN010000112.1 GCA_017999235.1 Anaerolineales bacterium
GTGCGGGCGCGCGGCTTGGCGGAGGCCGAGAGCCAGAAGGCCAAGGCCGAGGCCCTGGCCGCCTACGACGGCGTGGCGCAGCGGGTGGAGCTGGTCAAGCTGCAGCTGGACGCCCAGATCCAGATCGAGATCGCCAAGGCGCAGGCGCTGGGCACGGCCCTGGGCTCGATGAACCTGAAGCTGATCGGCGACCCGCAGGCGGCGGCCACGCTGCTCAAGCTGGTAACGCTAGCGGACGGCGCCGGCGAGGTGGTGCGCGCGGCGCCGGCTTCGGTGCGTGAGTTGGGCCAGCAGGTGGTGAACAAGCTGACCGGCAGCCAGGGCGACGCCCTGCTCAAGCCGGAGGCCGACCCGGCGGCGCTGGTCCCGCAGCTGGTGCAGCTGGTGGAGCGCCACTTGGATGTGAACGCGCTGGCCGGCCAGACGCTGGGCCAGGTGCTGGCCACGCTGAACGCGAAAGCTGCGGACGCGGACCGGCCGGCGATGGCGCAGGCGCGCGCGGCGCTGCAGGCGCTGCCGTTCCTGGAGAGCCTGCCGTTTGACGAGCTGTATCTGCGCGCGGCGGCGCATTGAGCGGGAGCGGAGCCATGACCTGGCGGCAATGGCTGACAGCCGCGGTGCGCGCCTGGTGGCGCGGCCTGGTGGATGAGGGCGATGAGGCCTTCGAGGCCGGCGAGCAGGCCTTTCTGGCCGAGGCCGAGGCGCAGCTGGCGGCGCTGCGCCGGGCTTTGGTCGAGGCCCGCGCCCAGGCCGCGCGCAGTGAAGCCGAGCAACGTGCGGTGGCGGGGCCGGCCGCGGAGTGGGCGGCGCGCGAACACGCGGCGGACGCCGCGCTGGCGGACCGGCTGGCGGGGACGGTGGCCGAACTCACCGCCCGGCTGGCCGGCCTCCGCCGGCGGACCGCGGCGCTGGCCCGGCGCGAGCAGCTGCGCGAGCTGCAGCAGACCTGGCGCGGCGGCGCCTGGCGCTCCGCGCTCGCCGAACACGAAGACCGTCTGGCGCGGCGCGAAGACCGCCTGGCCGCGTGTGAGGAATGGGAGCGGGACAGCCATGACACCAAAAAAGCTTGAGCGGCCCGTGGCGCTGGAGCAGCTGCTGGCGGCGGCTTTGCCTAAGGCGGCCGGGAAACTGCTCGCCGGCCGGCCGGAGTGGCTGGCCGCCGCCCGGAATTGGGCGACCCGCGACCCGCTGACCGCGCTGGCGCAGTTTCTGGCGGCGGCGGCGCTGGCCCTGTATGCCGCCGAGCAAGGGGCTAATCCCCGGATCAGGACTTACGTGGACGCGTTCTACTACATCAGCACGTGCGCGTCGGTGGGCTACGCCGATATCTTCGCCGTCACCCAGGCCGGCCGCGCCATCGCGGCCCTGGTGATGATGGTCGGCCCGGCGCTGGCCGCCCGCGCTTTGAAGGCGCCGCAAGCGCCAGTTCCACAAGGAGATTCAGCATGACGACCTTAACCGAGAAAGTCACCGTCTTGATCACGGCCAACCTGCACGCCCTGGTGGACCAGGCTTTGCAGCGCAACAGTCTGGCCGTGGTGGACCAATATCTGCGCCAGATCGATGACCAGTTACTCAACCTGGCCGAAGCCGCCGCCACCGTGGGCGGCGAGGCGAAATCGCTGGAGCGCCGCTTGGGCGAGCTGGACCGGCAAACGGCCGAGTATGACCAGGCGGTGGACCGCCTGCTGGCGCAGGGCCAAGAGCCAGCCGCAGCGGCGGCCCAGGGCCGGCTAAACGGTCTGCGCCAGCTGCGTGAGACCTATCAAGCCCAGCATGACCGGCAAGCCCAGGAGTATCGTCAGTTGGCGGAACTGCGCGGCCGGCTGGAGACGCGGCAGGCCGCGTTGCGCCAGCAGCGTTCGGAGCTGCAGGCCCTGCTGGATCTGGCGCGCAGTAAGGAGCTGGTGGTGCGGACTCTGCGCAGCCTGGACGATCTGCGCGGGGCCGGCGACAGCGATATCCGCCGGCTGGCGCAGAGCATCTACACGCGGCTGGATCAGGCGGACGCGGCCGTGGAACTGCGGGGCGCGACGCTGGATGAGCAGATTGAGCAGGTGCTCGATCAGCGCGCCATCGCCGCGCAGTTGGCGGAACGCCGGGAGCGCCTGCGCCTGGCTGCGAACTAACGAAAAAAGTCACCGTGTCAGCCGCTTCAGGGGGGCGGCTGAGTGACTCTCATTACCGGGCGGTAATCCGCCTGTTACTGAATCCGCACAGCCCGTCGCTCGGGCCGTAACGCCGGCGGCCTACAGTCCTCCTCAGCTAATGACTCACAGGGAGGAACCTCATGGCTGTCCGGTCAAATCATCCCAATGCCTATCAATCACTGCTTGCCCGGCTATTCGCCGGCCTCAGCCTGGTGCTAGGCCTGACTCTGTCCGCGCCGGCGGCGCCGGCCTGGGCCAGCCGGCCGCCCGTGCAATGGGGCCGGGGCAGCATCCTGGCCGCGGCCTTCGCCCCGGATGGCCGGAGCTTTATCGTCGGCAGCACGCTGGGTTTGGCCGTGTATGACCTGGACGCGCCCAACACGCCGCCGCGCTGGCTGCCGTTTGAGGCTTTTTACTCGTATCAGTGGCTGTTGATCAACGCGGCCGGCAGTCGGGCGCTGCTGGGCTCCGGCTCCGATGAGCGCGAGATCAACCTGGCGGATGGCCAGGTGGTCAGCCCGGCGGCAGATGAAGTCTGGGCGCGGCCAGCGGCTGGGGATATGACGAGCCTGGACCTGATCGTCAACGCCCCGGACGGCCGGCTGCAGTTCCGCAGCCAGGTACGGTCCGCTTATGAGGATAACTCGGAAGGCCCACAGATCGCGGTCCGGGAACTGTGGGACCGGCCGGCGCGCCGCGCGCTGTATACGCTGGCTGACCCGGCGCCGTCCATTAGCGTGCTGGCAAACTCTGAGCCGGAGGGCTGTGAGATCAGCCACTTCAGCTACTGCGGCAACGCCTGGACGCCTTCTCTGGCCGCGCCGGCGCAGGCGGTCTTTGCGCCGGACGGCCAAAGCTTCGCGGTGCTGTATCAGCTGTACGGCGATTACTACAGCGGCCTGCGCGTGTACGACACGGCCGATGGGAAGTTGCGCCGCACCTTCGGGGGCTCAACGCAGCCGGTGCGCGCCTACGCGTATTCGCCGGACTCGCGGCAGATGCTGGTGGCCTATGCCGATGGCGCCGTGCATCTGTGGGATCTGGCGCAGGGCCAGTTGACCTTTGCGGCCTGGCATTTCGGCGCCCCGATCCAGTCGGTCGCTTACACGGCCGATGGCCGCTATTTGCTCGTGCAGCGGAATGGATTGGTCGAGGTGCGCCGCCGGCAGGATGGCGCCCTGCGTGGCCGGTATGCGGCCGAGACCTTCGCGGTGGCGCCGGCCGGCGACCGCATCGCGTTGGGCGGGGAGGATGGCACCCTCACCCTGCTGGCGGCCGGGAGCGGAGAGGCGGTCTACACGCTCCCGGCCCATCACCAGCGCATCTTTGCCCTAGCCTTTTCGCCCGATGGCCGCTGGCTGGCCTCGTCCAGTGAAGACTGCACCCTCCGGCTGTGGGACGCGGCCACGGGCCGGTTCGAGCACCTGCTGGAAGAAACGGTCGTCAACGCCTACGATGAGCCGGGGCTAGAATCGCGCATCTTCATCCGCGGCTTCTGGTTTGTGCCGGGCCGCAACCAGTTGTTGGGCTTTGGCAGTTGGGGGACGGCGGTCAGTTGGGACGTCGTCACGGGTGCGCGGCAGTTCGTGGCCGAGTCGGCGCCGCTGGAGTTCTACAATGGGATGATGACGCTTGACCCGCACTTCCCCGAGTATTTCAGCGCGGACGTAGCGCAGGGCGTCTTCTACATCGACAACGTGCGGTACGCCCTGGGCACGGGTCGGCTGATCGGGAAGGTTGAGCCGCCGGCCAACCCGGTCGCGGATTGTTTCGGCGCCGGCCCGCTCTCGGCGGACGGCCGCTGGCGGTTCACCCTGGGCCTGCAAGCGCGGGCCGGCCAGGTCTGCGTCCTAGATGCCGCCGATGGAAGCCTGGTGACGACCCTGCCGGTTGCGCCGAACCCGGCCAAGCTGAAGCGGCCGCTGAGCTGGCTGTATCTCTCGCCGAATGGTGCGCAGCTGGTGGTCACGGGGATCAGCGGTGAGCTGTATTTGCTGCTGGCGGCCGTTGAATTGCCTCGGGGCCAAGGCGACCCTCACGCGAACCTGGCCGAATAAGGTACAGTGTGGCGCGCCCATACTTGCCGCAAATTCATCCGTCCGCCAGCCGGCGGTGTGGGACACTGTCGGACAAAGAGGGTGGATCTATTGCGAGGCCCTCCTGTAAACATGGCGCCCGCCGGCGCAGTACAATTGTGCTGAGCCTAGCCTAGGGTGAGCCACTCAAGGGGGACCGAATGATCAAGCCTTCACTCGCTCGGATCGTCATGTTGGCTGGCCTGCTATTGGCCGGCTGGCTGTTGACCGCCTCGCTGGCGCGGGCGGCCGGCTACACTGTCACCAAGACAGTAGACACCAACGACGGCGTCTGTGACGCCGACTGTTCCCTGCGCGAGGCGCTGGCCGCCGCCAACGCCGCGCCCGACCCGGACACGATCTTCCTGCCGGCCGGCCTTTATCCACTCAGCCTGGGTGAACTGTCTATCACCAGCCCGCTCACGCTGACGGGCGAGCTCTCCACCTCCACCATCATCAACGCCGCGCCCGGCGTGCCCGTCATGACGGTCATGATCCCGGGGATGGCCATTATCGCCAATGTCACCGTGCAGGGCGGCAATTCCGTGGGCGCCGGCGGGATCAACGCCCAGGGGCCGCTGACGCTGAATGACAGCATCCTCACGCACAACACCGGGGTCATCGCCGGCGGCGTGAGCGGCGGCCAGGTTGCCATCAACCGCAGCTGGATCGTGGACAACACCGCCGGCCTGACCGGACTGGGCGGCGGCGTGTCCGTTAGTAATGACGGCGTCGTCACCATCACCGCCAGCCTGATCGCGGGCAACACCGGCGGCAAGGGCGGCGGCCTCTACAACACGGGCACCCTGACGCTGATCGACACCCGCGTGGAAAACAACTTCGCCTACGGGGCGGGCGGTGGCGGCTTGTATAACGAACGCGTCACCGCGGCCAACCGCCTCGCGCTCACCACGAGCACTTTTCAGGGCAACCAAAGCGCGAGCGAGGGCGGTGGTTTGCTTAATCACGGAGGCCCGGTCACTATCGCCGACAGCCGCTTTCTTTTCAATGGGTCTGGCCTGGGCGGCGCCATCTGGAATACCGGGGCGCTCACCGTCACGCGCAGCGCTTTTTTGAACAGCGTGGGCGGCGGGATCGTCAACTCGAGCGCGCCCATTCCATCCACCTGGTTGGCCGCGGCCGGGTCACTGTCACTGACCAACAGCACGCTCGCCGGGGCGATCCCGTATCCCGGTGATGCGGTGCTCAATGGCGCGGGCGCCGGCGTCTTGATCAATGGCGGCGCCGGTTACTTAAACAATGTGACCATCACCGGCAACGCCGGCGCCGGCGTCTTTCAATCCAACACCGCCGTTGTCAGCGTAACCAACTCCCTGCTGGCCGGCAATTATTACGGCGATTGCCGCGGCACGCTGACCTCGCTCGATTACAACTTCTTCCAAAACCTGGCTTGCACGTTGACGGGCGCGGCCGCGCACACCCTGAGCAGCCTGGACCCGCTCGTCGCGCTGCCGCAAGACAACGGCGGCCCCACCCTCACCCAGCCGCTCCTGGCCGGCAGCCCCGCTCTCGATGCGGGCAATCCCGCGGCACCCGGCAGCGCCGGCGCCTGCGCGGCCGTGGATCAGCGCGGCGCGGCCCGGCCGGCGGATACGGCTTGCGATATCGGCGCGAGCGAGGGGGCGTATGCGGATAATCCGTTGGTCATCGCCCGCGCAGCTTCAAATGAACCAGTGGCGCTGGGCCAGGCCTTCACCGAGACCGTGATCGTCACCAACACGGGCGTGAGCCTGCTCTCCAATGTGCGCGTCACCGAGACCCTGCCGGCCAGCGTGCAATTCGGCGCGTTCGGCGTCAACACTGGCAGCTGCGCGGTGACGGGCTCCGCCGTGGCCTGCGGCCCAACCGCGCTCGCGGCCGGCGCCGCGCTCCGGTTCAGCGTCGTCGTCACGCCCGGCGCGGTCGGGACGTTGGCGGGCATGGTGGCCGCCGCCGATGACGCGCAGGGCGCGGGGATGGCCCAAACCCAGGCGCTCATCTCGACTACGGTAACGCTGCTGGCTCAGCAGGTCGGCACCGCCTGGCCCAAGCTGAACAACGGCGGCGCGGCCTGGGGCGATTACGACGGCGACGGCCGACTAGATGCCGTGGTCTTGGGCGACACCGGCGCCGGCCTGGTCACACGCGTGTATCACAACCTGGGCGGCGGCGTGTTCACAATCACCGCGTCGCTCACTGGCGTGGCGTATGGCTCCGCTGCCTGGGGCGATTTCGACAACGACGGGCATTTGGATTTGCTCATCACCGGCGCGACTGTTGTGAACGCCTATCCGCAGCCGCCGGCCAACCCGGCTACGCGCCTGTATCGCGGCGATGGGGCCGGCGCGTTCACGCCGGTGTCCGCCGGCCTGGCGGATGTGATGCGCGGCGCCGGCGTCTGGGCCGATTACGACGGCGACGGCCGCGCCGATATCCTGCTCACCGGGCAGGGCGCGGCCGGCCCCGTGACCAAGCTCTATCAGAATGGCGGCGGCGGCGTTTTCACCGAAGTGGCCGCCGGCTTCCCAGGCTTGCTGGATAGCGCCGCGGCCTGGGGCGATTACAACCACGACGGCCGGCCGGATCTGTTCCTGGCCGGCAACACCGGGGCGGCGCAGGCCGCCAGCGCTCTGTGGCGCAACGCCGGCAACGGGTTCACCCAGGATGTGGACGGCTTGCGGTCCAGTAATCCGCCCCAGACCATCACCGTTAAGGTGGATCGGGGCGCCGTGGCCTGGGCCGACGCCGACAACGACGGCTGGCTGGACCTGGCCGCCGCCGGCGGGGACGGCTCTGGTCAAGGCTATGGCAGCCTGTTCTTTCTGCGCAACCAGGGCGGCCAGCTGTTTTACGAGTATTTCGCGGCGATGCCGCCGCAGGTCACGACCGCTTGGGGTGATTACGACAACGACGGTCGGCCGGATTTGGTCTTGGCCGGCCTCTACGGCCAGGGCACGCTGTTCCACACGGAGGGGCGCGCCATCTTTGCTGATACGCGAGCCAGCCTGGAAGCCTTGAACCTGGCCATCGGTGATTACAACGCCGATGGCCGGCTGGATCTTCTGGCAGTGACGACGAATGCGGCCGGCAATTATCGCGGCACCACCACCTTGCAGACGAACCTCCAACCGGCCCGCAACACGCCGCCCATGGCGCCGGCCGGCCTGACGGTCACCATCTCAGGTGCCACGGCCACGTTGAGTTGGAACGCCGCTGCGGATGCGGAGACGCCGGCGGCCGGCCTGAGCTACAACATCCGCGTCGGCACCATGCCGGGCGGCGTGGATGTCGTGTCACCGCTGGCGGACCTGGCCACGGGTTTCCGCTACATTCCCGCCCTCGGTAACGCCGGCCAACTGCTGACCGCGACCGTGACTGGCTTGACCCCGGGCCTCATCTATTACTGGAGCGTCCAGGCCATCGACGCGGGCTGGCTGGCCTCGCCGTTCGCGGCCGAGGGCAACTTTGATTTGTCCGGCGGCCTGACGCCCACGGCCACGCCCACCCTGACGCCCACGGCGACGGTGACGCCGGCCGCCACCCTGACGCCCACGGCCACCGCGGTGCCGGGCGCGGGCGCAACACCGCCGGCGTCACTGGCCCTGGAAGGCCCGACCCTGGGCGTGACCGGGACAGCGTATGTGTTCCAGGCAGCGGCCACCCCGCTGACCGCCACCCTTCCGATGACCTATCACTGGCAAGCCTCAGCTCAGGCCGGCCTTGCCATCACCGGCGGCCTTAGCAGCACCGCCAGCTTCCAGTGGGACGTGCCCGGTCTGCAAACGATCACGGCGACCGCCTGGAATGCCAGCGGGGCTCCGGTGACCGCGACGCACACCATCTCGATCGTGGCCGGCGCGGCGACGGGCCTGACCCCGGCGCAACCCGGCTCACTGATCTACACGGACACTCACGGCGGCGTGATCCATCTCTTATTTCCGGCCGCGGCCATTACCCAGGCCGTGGACTTGATCCTTGCGCCGGTGGTGACCGTCACCGCGCCGGCCGGGTTCGGTTTTGCAGGGCAGGCTTTTGAACTACACGCCCTGGCGGCCGGCGTTCCTGCCGCCAGCTTCGTGTTCCAGTCGGCGGTCACGGTGACGCTGAATTATCTGGAGGCCGCAGTCTCCCAAATCGGCGAAGACACCCTCAAGCTGTTCTACCGGCAGGGGAACACGTGGGTGGATGCGGCCACGACCTGTGCGCCGGCCTCGCACTACGTGCGCGATCTCATCAACAACCGGCTGGAGGTCGCCATCTGTCATTTGTCGGAATTCGCGCTGTTCGGGCAGCCTCAATTCAAGGTGTATTTGCCAGCCGTCGTCTCGGCGCACTAAGGCGGAGTCCCTCGTTTACGGGGCAGTCAGGGTTTGTTGCAGTAGATCGATGTAGCTCTGAGCTTCGTTGGAGCCGGTGGGACGGGACCTGGCTTGAACTAACCCGCCAGCTTTGGCTTACCGTGAGTGCGTTCGGCACGACGGCGTAGAACGGCGGAGGCGGATTTCCTCGTTTGTTTAGATAATCCCCGCGAGAATAGCCGGTTGAAAAAAATCCAATTTGTGACTAAAATTGTCACCAAGTTGAATATTTACAACAAACGTCAATGACACGTTCTCTTTCGGCCGTAGAGGCCAAACTGATCCTAAAACTGGAATGGGACAAAAAAAGCCTGGTCACCATTCCACAGGCGATGGCGGCCTTAGGCGCATCGTATGATCACACGCGTCAGGTGCTTCATCGCCTGGCGCGTGATGGTTGGCTGGCGCGCCTAGGGGCGGGCAAGTACGAGCTCATTCCGGCCGAGCGCGGCGAGTTTGCCTTTGCCGATCCCAACCCTCTGCTCGCCGGCAGCGCGCTCGTCACACCGTATTACTTCTCCTACTCGACCGCCGCCTATCATCACGGCCTGACCACGCAGGCGCCGGCCGTGGTCTATATCGCGACCATCAGCGGCAAGACCCAGCGCCGCGTCATCCGCGACCATGAGTATCAGTTGATCTACCAACCCAAGCAGCACTTCTTTGGCGCGGTGGAGGTTGAGTC
>JAGOBN010000796.1 GCA_017999235.1 Anaerolineales bacterium
CCTAACCGGCGCCGGATCGTCCGTAACGTGATCATCTTCTCCGGGGTGGCTGTGGGGGGCGGCTTCTTGGGCCTCGCCCTGGACCGGCTCGAACCGCCGGCCGACCCCATGCAAGGCCTGGGCGCCTTGCTGTGGCTGATCTCGCCGCTGGCCGCCAACCTGCTCCTGCGCGCCTTCGGCGGCGACGGCTGGCCGGGGCTGGGCCTGGCCCCCCATCTGAAAGCGAGCTGGAAGTGGTATCTGGCCGCGGTGTTGATCATCCCCGTGGCCACTCTGCCGCCGCTGGGGCTGGGCGCCATGTTGGGCGCGGTCTCCCTGGCTGGATTTTCTCAAATGGGCTGGGGAGCGTTTTTACCGCTGGCGGGGGCCGCTTTTGGAGCGGCGGCGGTCAAGAACATCTTCGAGGAATTCGCCTGGCGGGGTTATCTGACGCCCCAGCTGGCGGCGTTGAACCTGAGCCCGTTCGCCAGCGCCCTCATCACGGGCGTCATCTGGGCGGGCTGGCATGTGCCGTATTACTTATACTTCCTGGATCCCGCCGTGCTGCAAGCGCATACCTCTTTGAGCGTGCCAGCCTTTATTCTGCTGGCGTTTATGGTGCTGCCGTTCCACGCTTTGGCTTACGGCGAACTGCGGCTGGTGAGCGGCTCCACCTGGCCGGCCTGGCTCCTGCACACCATGGCGAACGCCATCAGCCTCCCCCTGCTCTCCAACGGCTTTGTCAGCTTGTCGCGCGGCTGGGACGGCGTGCTGCTCTCGCCGGGGACGGAGGGCCTCCTGCACACGCTCATCCTGGGGGCGATCGGGTATCTGCTGTATCGCTATCGCACCATGCGCGCGTAGGCAGCCGCCCTCCCCGGCCGGCCGACCCCGCCCCGCTTCAAAAGCCGGGGCGGGGCCGGCGGGTTTAGGCCAGCGGTTTGGCGGCGGTGGTCCGCCGGGTCTGGCGCTCCAGCCACCAGCGCACCCCGAAGAGCGTGACCACCCAATAGGCGAGGTAACTGACGACTTCGAGCAGGCTGGGGTTGCCGTTGTAGCCAAACAGGGCTTTGAGAACCTCACCCAAATACGATTTCTCATTGAGCAGGAAGTTGATATCCCACAGATGTTCGATGGTCAGGGGGAGCAGACCGGCTTCCTGATACTCATGCACGCCATACGCCAGCAGGCCGGCGGCAAAGAAGAGCAGCAGCACGCTGGTGACGTTGAAAAACATCCGCACATCCAGGCGCACCGTGGTGGCGTAGAGCCCATAGCCGACAATGGCCGCGCCGGCCAGGCCGATCACGGCCCCGATCAGGGCGCTGGTGGCATCGGCCACAAACGCGGAGGCGCCGAAAAACAGCGCGGTTTCAACCCCCTCCCGGAAAACGGCCAGGAAGGTCAGGGCAAACAGGGCGCCGACGGTGCCGGTATTGACGGCGGCCTGCACCTCGTGTTCGAGCGTTTGCTTGAGGAAGCGCGCCTGGGTGCGCATCCAGAAAATCATCCAGGTCAGGACGATGACGGCCAGAAACATGGTGGTCCCCTCGAAGATCTGCTCGGCTTGGCCTTCGAGTTCCGCGCCAATCGCCATCAGGCCGCCGGCCAGCGCCACACTGAGCAAGACCGCGGCGCCCACCCCCGCCCACGCGGTTTTAATGTGCCGCGTCTGGCCGATTTTGATCAGGTACCCCATCACAATCCCCACCACCAGCGCGGCTTCCAGCCCCTCTCGAAATGTGAGTAACATCGCAGCGAACAAGGAAACCTCCCACAACAAAATTGGAGTTTACGGCCCGGATTACGGAAGTGCGGGTATGATAGCCAAACGGCGGCTAGAAAGTCAATCAACGCCGAGAAATTGAGACTTAACCGCGGTGAATTTTGCGCCGCATTAGAGCCGGCCCGGGAGATTGCGGTAAGATTAGTCTGCTTTGGGCCGCAGGATGAGAAAACCGTGACGCTTTCACATAGCCAAACGCAAGGGTTGTGCGGATTGGATGGGCAGAAGCTGCCCCACCCCTTGCTCGCGGACACCAAACTCGACGCGGAGCTGACCCACCCCCGCCGCGAATATCTGGCGGAGGTTTATCGGCTGCACGCCTCCAGCGATGAGCCGGTGACCACCACCGCCTTGGCCGAGCGGCTGGAGGTGACGCCGCCGGCGGTGGTGCGCATGATGCGGCGCTTGGCGCAAGAGGGCTATTTGCGGCGGCAGCCATATAAAGGGGTGCTGCTGACCGCGGCCGGCGAGCGTGAGGCCCTCAAAGCCATCCGCCGGCACCGGCTGCTCGAGGCGTTTCTGGTCACCGTGATGAAGTTCGGGTGGGAAGAGGTCCACGCGCACGCGCACGCGCTCGAAGGCGTGATTGACGACGACTTCGAAAACCGCATGGATGAAATCGCCGGGTTCCCCGCCCGCTGCCCGCACGGCGATCCCATCCCCACCCGCGAGGGGATCATCGCCCCGGTGAATGATCACCCGCTCTTGGACTGCCGCGTCGGCGCGACCGTCACCGTGCGCCGCGTTAAAACCGAAGACGCCGCCAAAC
>JAGOBN010000797.1 GCA_017999235.1 Anaerolineales bacterium
GGCTGGGTGTGCCCCTTCGGCACGGTGCAGGATGGCCTGGCCTGGCTGCGGGCGCGCCTGCGTCTGCCGGAGGTGCGCGTCCCCGCTCGGCTGGATCAGATCCTGCGCTATGGCCGGTTTGTGGTGCTGACGTTGGTGCTGGTTCAGACCATCAGCACCGTGAAGTTGTGGTTTGCGGATTTTGACCCGTACCGCACCCTGTTTGGCCTGGGCTGGCTGTTTGAGTTCAACCTGGCCGAGCAGTGGCCGGCCTACGCCATCACCGGCGCGGTCCTGCTGGGGTCGCTGCTGGTGGAGCGGGCCTGGTGCCGGTATCTGTGCCCGCTGGGCGGCCTGATCAGCCTGCTGGGCAACTTCAGCCTGCTGCGCATCCGGCGCAACGCCGCCGCCTGCAAGACCTGCGCGGTCTGCGAGCGGCCGTGCCCGGTGAAGCTTAACGTCGCCACCGCCAAGGTGGTCAGCAGCAACTGCATTGGCTGTCTGGCGTGCGTGCAGGCTTGCCCGCGCCACAACACGCTGGAAGTGCAGTTGGCGCCGGCCTGGCTGCCCGCGCCGAAGTTCCCGGCGGACTCACCGGTGGCCGGCGACTGAGCCCACGGCTGCGCCTCACTCTGGAGACTCCCATGCGCCTCAACCCTTTCTTCATGCCCGTCCTGGTGATCGGCTTGCTGCTCGGCACCGTCGCCGGCGCCCAGGCGCTCGGCCAGTGGTCCGTCAGCGGCAAGACCAGCGTCAATTTGGAACAGTTGACGCCGGCCGACCTCAAAGGTTGGATGACGCTGCAGCAAGTGATGGATGGTGTGGCGATTTCACAGGCCGATCTTTACGCCCTGATGGCTATCCCGGCCGACATCGCCCCGACGACCGCGCTCAAGGACCTGGAACCGATCGTGCCGGGCTTCGAAGTGTCGCTCCTGCGCGAGCGGCTGGCGGCCTGGCAAAGCGGCGAACCGGTCCCGGCGGCGGAGACCCCGGCGGCGGCGAGCCAGGTTCCAGCACCGACTGCCACCCTGGAGCTGGCCGCTACTCCTGAACTGGCTCCGACCGCGTTCGCCACCCCCGGCGCAGCGGCGGAGGCCGCGCCCACCGCGGCCGATCACCTCGGGGCGGGCGGCGGCAGCGGCGGCGGGCCGACCCCGTTGCCGGCCGGCCAGATCCTGCCCGCTGATCAGATCAAGGGCCGGATGACCCTGGCTGAGATCAGCGCGCAGTGCGCGGTGCCGCTGGATCAGTTGCTGGCGGCCCTGGGCTTGCCCGCCAACACGGACCCGGCCCTCAAAGTGAAAGACCTGGTCGGGCAGGACGTGGTCACCGAAGTGACGGTGGTTCAAACGGCGGTGGCGGCCCTGCAGGCTCCCTGAAGGGTGCTAGACTTGGCCCCGCTCACTTGATGATGGACCGGCCGGCCCGACTTGACGCTTATCAAGGGTGCCGCGGATCCAGCGGGTTCAGGTGGATAGGTGCTAGCCGCCTCGCGCGCAGGAACAACGATGGCCCAACGTATTCTGGTAGTGGATGACGACAAACAGATCGTGCGGCTGGTGAGCTCGTACCTGGAGCAGGCCGGTTATGTGGTGCTGACCGCCGGGGATGGCGAGACGGCCATGCACGCCCTCAAGCGCGAGCGCCCGGACCTGGTGGTGCTGGACCTGATGCTGCCCAAGCGGGACGGCTGGGAGATCACGCGCCGGCTGCGCGCCGACGCTAACTTGGCCGCCACCCCGCTGTTGATGCTGACCGCCCGCATCGCGGATGAGGACAAGCTCGCCGGCCTGGAGCTGGGGGCCGACGACTACCTGACCAAGCCCTTCAACCCGCGCGAAGTGGTGGCCCGCGTGCGCGCGCTCCTGCGCCGCGCCGGCAGCGCGCCGGCTGGCCCGCACATCCTCCAGGTGGGCGGCTTGCAGTTGGATGTGGACGCGCACGCGCTGCGGGTGGCGGGGGCGGCCGTGGAGCTGACACCCACCGAATTCGCGCTGCTGCGGACGCTGCTCGAGACCCCCAACCATGCGTTCACGCGCTCGGAACTCATCGAAAAAGCCCTCGGGTACACCTACGAGGGCTTTGAGCGCACCCTGGACAGCCACATCAAGAACCTGCGCCGCAAGATCGAAGTTGATCCCGCCCAGCCGCGTTATATCGAGACCGTGTTCGGCGTGGGGTATCGCCTGCGGGAGGGGGAGGCATGAACCGTCTGTGGGTGCGCCTGACCCTGGCGTTTGTGCTGGTGACGCTGGCGGCCGTCGGGGCCGTGGCGCTGCTGGCTACCTGGAGCGCCACCCAGGCCTTTGGTAGTTACGTGGCGCGCCAGAATGAGTTTGTGCAGAGCGGCAACTTGGAAAGCCTGGTCGGCTACTACGCCCGCACGGGCAGTTGGGCCGGGGTGGACGCCTTCCTGGCGGAACTGGGCCTGATGGCCGGCCGCGGCCGCAATCGCCCAACGCTGCTGCTGGCGGATGCCGCGGTGCAGGTGGTGTTTGATGAACGGCAGCTGCGGGTGGGCAGCCCGCTGACCAATGATGAATTCACC
>JAGOBN010000113.1:0-1235 GCA_017999235.1 Anaerolineales bacterium
CCACCGCCTTCTACAACCCGAATTCCTACGGCCTGGATCAGGTGGCGGTCCGCAAGGCGATTGCCATTGCCGTTGACTATCCGACCATCATTGCCAACGCCATGACCAATCAGTCGGCCACATTCGACCAGGTGCCGCGGTCGCTGATGAACCCGACTCCGGGCGAGCAGGCGATGTATGATCAGGCGGCCGTCAAGGACCTGCAGTGGACGGGCAACGACATTGAAGGCGCCAAGAAACTGCTGGATGACGCCGGGATTGTGGACACCGATGGCGACGGCTGGCGCGAGTACAACGGCCAGAAGCTGTCCTATGTCGCCACCTGCCCCAATGGCTGGTCCGACTGGCAGGCCGCGATTGAAGTTGTAGCGGCCGCCGGCAAAGAAATCGGCATCGACATCACCACCAACTACCCGGAATGGGCCGTGTATCAGACCGTCGTCACCAAGTCGGATGCGCCGCTCGCCGAAGGCTATGACATCTTCATGATGTGGAGCGACGGCGCCGGCCCCACCCAGCCGTGGGGACGGATCCGCAAACTGATGAGCTCCGAATTCATCGGCATGGCCAGCAACTGGAACGGCAACTGGGGCGGCTACTCGAACCCGGACGCCGACGCCTTAATCCAGGCCATCCCCACGGAATCCGACCCGGCCAAGCTGAAGGAAATGTACACGGAATTGGTCAAGATCTACCTGACCGACGTGCCCTCCTTCACGCTCATGTACCGGCCGCAGTCGTTCCACGCCGTGAACGAAACCGTTTGGACGAACTTCCCGAACGAGGAAGACGGCACCAACCCGCCCGTCCCGCCGCTCGACCTGACCGACGGCTGGAGCATCGCGGGTCTGTACAACCTGACCCTGGTTAATAAGTAAGCCGCCATCTAGTGAAAACAGCCATGTTCCGCCAATCCCGGAACATGGCTGTTTTGTTGATTATTCTTTAGCGAGGAGGGCCGCGGTGAAAGGGTACCGGAAGTATTTCCTAAACAAGCTGCTGTGGTTTGTGATCACTTTCGTCTTCGCCTTCCTGCTAAACTTCATCCTGCCCCGCTTAATGCCCGGTGACCCGGTGGCCGCCATCGTCTCCCGGCTGGCTCAGGGCATGAGCAACACCACCGGGATTCAAGCCATTTATCAGCAATACGCGGACTTGTTTGGCACCAACAAGCCGATGCTCGAACAGTTTTTCCTGTACGTGCAGAATGTGGCGCGGGGCGATTTTGGTTTCTC
>JAGOBN010000113.1:1335-9246 GCA_017999235.1 Anaerolineales bacterium
GCCACCTTGATCATTTCGGCGATGGTGCTCAGCGCGAACTTTATCATTGAGATTCTCTACGGCATCATTGACCCGCGCATTCGAACGGCGCAGGCGGATTAAGGAAAGATGCTGTCATGACCCACACCCTTAAACAGGTCTTTCGCTCCGGCAAGTTTAAGTTTGGCTTCTCGATTTTCGCGGCCATTCTGCTGGTCGTCATCGTTTACCCGGTGGTCATCCCCGATCACCCGCTCGAGATCATCGGCCAGGGCACGTTCTTTGAGCCTGGCATCTACGTCAACGTCTACGACAGCCTGGGTTCCCCGCAGCACACGCTCAATCTGGACGAGGCCGCCGCCAAACGCATTGCCAGCAAGCTGAACAACGACGACCGGCTGGCCATGCGGGAATGGCTGATCGCGGACGGGATCCCGGAGGCCGACATCGACCCCGCGGACACCCGGAAACTCCTGGACCAGTGGGTGAGCAATTATGATCCCGCGCAGCGGGTGGCCGGGATGACCAACGCCAAGCGCAATTACTTTATTCGGCTCAACAACTCCCTCAAGGGGCTCCTGTCAACCGAGGGGGTGAGTATCGCCGTCCCCAACGCGGACACCGGCGCGCTGGAAGAGACCGGCGTGGTCAAGCAATCGGATTACGTGAACGTCGGCCAGGTTCCCAATGTGCGCGTGTTGCTGCTGGGGACCGACAACTTCGGCCGGGATGTGCTGACGGAGTTGGTGGCGGCCACCCGGGTCTCGCTGCAGATCGGTTTCGTGGCCGGCCTGATTGCCACCCTGATCGGCTTGACGTTGGGATTGCTGGCCGGCTATGTCGGCGGCCTGGTGGATGACATCATCATGTTCATCACCAACCTCTTTACCGTCATCCCCGGGTTTGTGCTGCTGATCTTGATCTCGTTCAGCATTGGGCAGGATCAACGCGGCGCCGTCGCGGTCGCCGCCGTCATCGGGCTCACTTCCTGGGTCTGGACGGCCCGGGCGGTGCGGGCGCAGGTGGTCTCGCTGCGCAATCGCGATCACGTCAACCTGTCAAAACTGTCCGGGCATTCAATCGTGCACATCATCCTCACCGATATTCTGCCCTACATCGCGTCCTACGTCGTGATGGCGCTGATCCTGCAGATTTCATCGGGGATCCTGGCGGAGGCGGGGTTATCGATCCTGGGGCTGGGACCCAGAACGACGGAGGTGCCGACCCTGGGGTTGATGATGAACTGGGCGATGATCTACCAGGCGGAACTCCAGGGACGCTGGTGGGCCTACTTCCCCGTGCTGGTCATCATCGCCCTCATTACTTTTTCGATGAACTTGATGAACACCGGCCTCGACCAAGTATTCAACCCGGCCTTGAGAGACTAGGTGAGCGCTATGGCAAAAGTGATGTTAGAGGTCAAGGATCTGACCACCAAGTACATTACCCGGTTTGGGGAAGACGTTTACGCGGTTGACCACGTTTCACTGCAGGTCGAAGAAGGAAAATCCCTGGGTATCGCGGGAGAATCCGGCTGCGGCAAGTCAACGCTGGCGCTCAGTCTGATGGGTTATTACTTCGCTCCGCTGCACTATACGAGCGGCGAAATCATCATCGATGGGCGGAATATTTCCGGGATGCGCCCCGATGACATCCGCAAATCGATACTGGGGACGGAGATCGCCTATATCCCGCAGTCCGCGATGAACGCGCTCAATCCCACCCTGAAGATCATCCGCTTCATTGAGGATGTTATCCAGGCCCATGATCCAAAAATCACCCGGCCAGAGATTCACGAGCTGGCCAAAGAACGGTTTAGCGCCCTGGGGCTGCCCGTCGAGGTGCTGCAGAAATACCCGGTCGAGCTTTCGGGCGGCATGAAACAGCGCACGGTGATCGCGATTTCCGTGATCCTCAAGCCCAAAGTGCTGATCGCGGACGAACCGTCGTCGGCGCTGGACGTGACCTCGCAGAAGATGGTGATCAAGATGCTGCGGGATTTAATGAAGAACGGCTTCATCAAATCCATGATCTTTATCACGCATGAGCTGCCGCTGCTGTACAACGTAACCGATGATTTGATGGTCATGTACGCGGGACAGATTGTGGAGCGGGGCACGGCCCAGGAAGCCGTGTTTGACCCGCTCCATCCCTATTCCAAGGGCCTGATGGGGTCGATCATTGTGCCGGAAAGCGGCCTGCGGGACATCAAACTGGCGGCGATCCCGGGGGTGCCGCCCAATCTCAAGAAACCGCCGGCCGGCTGCCGGTTTGCCGAACGCTGCAAATACGTTCAGCCAGCCTGCCGGGTGAATGCGGTGGCGCTGCGCGAAGTCAGCCGCAGCCGGGCTTACCGGTGTATCCTCTCGGAAAAAGAGTTGAGGGAGGCGTATCACAATGCCTAGCACCAAAAAACTATGCTTGAGCGGCACCGGCCTGACCAAGGTGTTTGGGTTTGGCCGCCAGAAAACCGTGGCCGTCGACCATGTGGATTTCAATTTCTACGAGAGCGAGGTCATCTCGATCGTCGGCGAATCGGGCAGCGGCAAGACCACTCTATCCAAGATGCTGCTGGGCCTGATCAGCGCCACCGAGGGCGAGGTGTACTTCCAGGGGCAAAAGCGCGATATCAGCTCGCAAAAGAAGAAGCAGGAATACTGGAAGAACATTCAGGCGATCTTCCAAGACCCATTCTCGTCCTACAACATTTTCAACAAGATCGATACCGTGCTGCTGGACTGCATTCACATGCGCGGCGGCCGCCACCTGCCGCCGGCCAAAAAAACCGCCCTGATGGCGGAAGCCTGCGGCTTTGTGAACTTGAAGTTCGAGGAATTAACCAACAAATATCCCTTTGAGCTCTCCGGCGGACAGATGCAGCGCCTCATGATTGCGCGCATCTTCCTGCTGAAGCCCAAGATCCTGCTGGCGGATGAGCCCACCTCGATGATCGACGCCTGTTCACGCGCGACGATCCTGGATATGTTGATGCAGCTGCGGAACGAAATCGGGATGACGATTATTTTCATCACCCATGATATCGGCTTGGCGTATTACGTTTCCGACAGCGTTTATATCATGGAGCGCGGGAAATTCGTGGAGAGCGGCTCGGCCGACGCCGTGATTCTGCACCCGCGCGAGGCTTACACCCGCCGCCTGATCAATGACGTTCCCAAGATCCACGAAGAGTGGGATCTCTCCACGGTGTAAGGCGGCCGCCGGCGCGTGGAGGAACCGGGGGCCTGAGACCGCCGGGATCCTCTGCCCTCAGCACCAGGACAGCCGGCCATCTGGCCTCGGGCGACCAGCGGGAGGGCCTGCCGGTCGCCCGATATTTTATTAACCCTGAACGAGCCTTGAGCGCTGAGCGCGGGCTCCGTTCGCTGAAGCGCCGGCTGGTCCGGAGGAAGAGAAATACCCTCATGCACAAGCAGTCTTTGGCAGGGGCCTGGCAGTTGTCCCAGGCGGGGCACAACGACCGGGTGCCCGCCCACGTCCCCGGCAGTGTCCACCTGGATTTGCTGGCGGCCGGGCGGATCCCCGACCCGTTTGTGGCCGACAATGAAAAACGCGTGCGCTGGGTGGCCGAGGCCGATTGGGAGTATCACCGCTCCTTCACGGTCGCGCCCGAATGGCTGGCAGACGCTGAGATCTGGCTGGTGTGCGACGGCTTGGACACCCTCGCCACCGTGACGGTCAACGGCCACCTGCTTGGCCAGACCAACAATATGTTCCGGCAGTATGCGTGGAACATCAAACCCTGGCTGCGCGCCGGGGACGCCGGCGGGGCGCCGGCGGAAAATACGCTGCTGATCCGCTTTGCTTCACCCGTCGCCTACACAGCGGAGCGCCAGGCCGAGCGGGCTTTGCCCGGGGTCTCCCAGGCCATCCCGGGCGGGCCCTATCTGCGTAAAGCCCCCTGCCAGTTTGGCTGGGATTGGGGGCCGCAGCTGCCGCCCATCGGCATTTGGAAGGATCTGCGGCTGGAGGGCTGGACCGGGGCGCGTCTCCAGGAGGTGCACCTGCGTCAGGAACACGCCGACGGCCGGGTAACCGTAGAAGCCCGCCTCACGGTGGAGCCGGCGGGCCAAACCCCTTTAACGGCCACGGTGCGGATCACCGACCCGGATGGGGAGATCATCGAAAGCGCCGCCGAGGTTGAACTGAATGGCACGGCCACCGTGCGGGTGCCGATCACCCAGCCGCAGTTGTGGTGGCCCAACGGGTATGGGCGCCAGCCGCTGTATGGCGTGGAAGTCAGCGTGCGGGGCGGGCCGGCCGCGGCTGGACCGGCCCTCGATCAGCGCACGTATTCACTCGGACTGCGCACCATTGAACTGCGCCAGACCGCCGACGCCTGGGGCCGGTCGTTTGTTTTTGTGGTCAACGGGGTGTCCATCTTCGCCAAAGGATCCAACTGGATCCCGGCCGACTCGTTTCCAACCCGGATCAGCGACCAGCACCTGGAGAGCTTGATTCGGGCGGCCGCGGACACGCATCACAACATGCTGCGCGTGTGGGGCGGCGGCTTCTATGAAGAAGAGCGGTTCTATGATTTGTGCGATCGCTATGGCATCTTGGTGTGGCAGGAATTCATCTTCTCCTGCAGCATCTACCCCTTGCACGACTCGGCCTTCCTGGAAAATATCGAGCCAGAGGTGGTGCAAAACCTCCGCCGCCTGCGGCACCGGGCCAGTCTGGCGCTCTGGTGCGGCAACAACGAGATGGAGTGGGGCTGGTGTGATTGGGGCTGGAAGCAGCGCCCGGAGCTGGAGGACCTAAAAGCCGCGTATGACCGGTTCTTCCACCACACGCTGCCCGCGTGGTGCCAGGCGGAGGATCCCGACCACAGTTATTGGCCCAGTTCGCCGTCTTCAGACACGCCCTTCGAGAATCCCAACGGTCAAACCCAGGGGGACGCCCACTATTGGGACGTGTGGCATGGGCGCAAGCCCTTTACCGCTTACCGTGATCAGTTTCCGCGCTTCATGAGCGAATTTGGCTTCCAGGCCCTGCCGCCGCTGGCGACCATCCGGACGTATGCGGATGAGGCGGACTGGAACATGACTTCCTACATCATGGAGCAGCACCAGAAAAACGCCAGCGGGAATTCGCTCATGGTGGGGCAGATGCTGGACACTTTCCGGCTGCCCAAAGACTTCGCCGCGCTCGTCTACTTGAGCATGGTCCTGCAGGCCGAAGGCATCCGATACGGGGTGGAGCATTGGCGGCGGCACGTGGACCGGGTGGCCGGCACGCTCTATTGGCAGCTCAACGACTGCTGGCCGGTGGCCTCCTGGTCCAGCCTGGACTATTACGGCCGCTGGAAGGCGCTGCACTACGCCGCCCGGCGGTTCTACGCTCCGGTGATGCTGTCGATTGAGGATCAGCCGCCGCGCCACGGCATCTATGTGACGAATGACCAACTGGAGGCCTGGGAAGGCGAGGTCCGCTGGTCGTTGGAGACGCTGCCAGGGCAGACGCTGGCGGCCGGCACCGCGCCGGTGAGCGCCGCCCCCCAAGCGGCCACCGCGGTGCGGGTCCTGGATTTTGCGGGCCAGTTGACGGATGACAACCAGCGCGAGGTGGTCCTGGTGGCCGAACTGTGGCAAGGCGGCCGGCGGCTGGCGCTGCAGGTGGCGACCTTTGCCCCCGTGAAGCACCTGGCGCTGCAGGCGCCGGCGGTGACCGCCGACTTGGGCATTGAGGCGGGGCAGCTCCGCATTGATCTGACCGCCGGCACGTTGGCGATGCTGCTCGAGGTGTCCCTGGAAGCCGCCGACGTTGTTTTGAGCGACAACTACTTTAGTCTGCCAGCCGGGCGGACCGTGACGGTCACCGGCCCCCTGCCCGCCGGCTGGACCCTGGCCCAGGCGCGGGCGGCGCTCCGGCTGCGGTCCATTTACGACTCCTATGCGGATGGCGCCGCCTCCGCTATTCGATAAAAAGGATTAGCCCGCTATGACTGACGTGAACGCTTTGGTGAAAGAACTGACTCTGGAAGAAAAAGCCGCGCTCTGCACCGGGGCCTCGGCCTGGACGACGGTCCCGATCCAGCGGCTGGGCGTGCCGGCGATGACGGTGACCGACGGGCCGCACGGCGTGCGCCGGGCCGCCGACCTGGACACCATGATTTCGCAGAGCCTGCCGGCCACCTGTTTCCCCACGGCTTCCTGCCTGGCCGCCACCTGGAATGTGGATCTGGTGCGCGAGGTGGGGCAAGCCCTGGCGGAAGAATGCGTGGCCCTCAAAGTGGATGTGCTGCTGGGACCGGGCGCCAACATGAAACGCACCCCGCTGGGCGGCCGCAACTTCGAATACTTCTCCGAAGACCCTTTCCTGGCGGGGCAGATGGCGGCCGGCTTCATCAACGGGGTGCAAAGTCGGGGGGTCGGCACCTCGCTCAAGCACTTTGCCGTCAACAACCAGGAGTACCAGCGGTTCACCATCAACGCCAAGGTGGACGAGCGCGCGCTGCGGGAAATTTACCTGCCGGCCTTCGAGACCGCGGTCAAGCAGGCCCAGCCCTGGACGGTGATGTGCGCCTACAACAAGCTCAACGGCACGTATTGCTCCGAAAACCGCGCGCTGCTGGTGGATATCTTGAAAAACGAATGGGGGTTTGAGGGCCTGGTCGTTTCAGACTGGGGCGCCGTGCACGACCGGGTGGCGTCCTTGCGGGGCGGGCTGGATCTGGAGATGCCGGGTCCCAAGGACCGGCGCGTGCAGGCGGTGGTGGACGCCGTCCGGGCAGGATCCCTGGCCGAGGCCGTGCTTGATGAAGCCGTGCGCCGGATTTTGCGGATCGTCTTCAAGGCTGGGGAGACGCCCAAGGGCGGCCACTTCGATGCCGCGGCCCATCATGCCCTGGCGCGCCGGGCGGCGGCGGAAGGCATGGTGCTGCTCAAGAATAACGGTCTCCTGCCGCTGCGGAACCCGCAGCATGTGGCGGTGATTGGCCGGGCGGCCCGCGACGCACACTTCCAGGGCGGCGGCAGTTCCCACATCAACCCCACCCAGGTGGATGTGCCATTTGTGGAGCTACAGAAGCTGGCCGGCGAGGCGGAGTTGACCTATGCCGAGGGCTATCCCGCGGACACCAGCCTCCAACCCGCCCTCATTGAACAGGCGGTGACGGCCGCCCGGGCGGCGGACGTGGCGCTGATCTATGTCGCCCTGCCCGCCTATAAGGAGTCGGAAGGCTACGATCGTTCGGACCTGGATCTGACGCCCGCGCAAGTGGCGCTGATCAAGGCGGTGGCCGGCGCCCAGCCCAAGACCGTGGTCATCCTAAATAACGGCGCGCCGGTGGCGGTGGGCGAGTGGCTGGACGGCGTGGCCGCGGTGCTGGAGGCGTGGATGATGGGGCAGGCCGGCGCGGGGGCCATTGCCGATGTGCTGTACGGCAAAGTCAACCCCTCGGGCAAACTGGCGGAGACCTTCCCGCTCCGGCTGGCCGATACGCCGGCGCATATCAACTTCCCCGGCGAGAACGGCGAAGTCCCCTATGGTGAAGGGCTCTTCATCGGTTACCGGTACTATGACGCCAAGGCCGCGCCCGTCCAGTTCCCCTTTGGCTATGGGGGCAGCTACACCACCTTCGCCTACAGCGCGCCCCGCGTCTCGGCGACCACGTTCCAGGACCGGGATGGCTTGACCGTTTCGGTGGCCGTGACCAATACCGGCCCGGTGGCCGGCCAGGAAATCGTCCAGGTGTACGTGCATGACCAGCAAGCGCGCTTGGCGCGCCCGCCCAAAGAGCTGAAGGGGTTTGCCAAGGTGGCGCTGCAGCCGGGTGAAACCAAGACGGTGGCCATCCCGCTCGATTTCCGCGCCTTTGCCTATTACGATCCGGCCTACCAACAGTGGGTCACGGAAGACGGCGAATTTGACCTGCTCATCGGCGCCTCGGCGGCGGATATCCGCTGCGCC
>JAGOBN010000798.1 GCA_017999235.1 Anaerolineales bacterium
ACGCCGGCTGGGCACCGCCAGCCGCTCGGCCAGCCGGCCCCAGCCGCGCGCGCGCCAGATATCCCACGCGGAAACCCCGGCCACGGCCAGGCTCAGGAGCATGACCCAATCCGCCGGCTGCAGCAGGAAGGGATCGCCGGGCGCGGCCGGGAAGCGCTCATAACCGGGCAGCCAGCCGAGCCGCAGCACAATAAACACGGCCGCAAAGCCGTTTAAGACCGGCAGGCTGGCGCCCCACCAGGCGACGAGCTCCGGCCACAACAGTTGGCGCGCCGGCCGCTCGGCCCACCCCGCTATGGCCGTGGCCGTGAACAGCGGCCCGAAGGCCAAGAGGGTGACCAGGCCGGCGGCCCAGGCTGGCAGTTGGCGCGTATCGTCCAGCCGCCAGTCGCCGGCCGCGCCGGCCGGCACCAAGCCGCGCCGCGCGGCCAGGCTGCGCGTCCAATATTCGGCCGCCTGGCCGAGCTTTTGCAGGCTGACGCCGGCGGCCGGCAGCGGCGAGGTGCTGAAGCCGAGGGCGGGTACGCCGGCCGCCAGCCACAGCCCGGGGCCGGTCATCTTAAAGGGCAGGGCGCGGACCAGGGCTTCTTCCGCGCCCTGCGGCTCGGCGGCCGCCGCCCCCACGAAGCGCGCGGCCTCCAGCCCGAGCTTTCGCAATTCCACGGGCGCATAGCCCGTGAGATAGCCGGCGCCCTCGACGCGCAGGCGCTCCCAATCCTGGCCCGCCAACGCCTCCAAGGAGAGCACCGCCCACGGGCGGGCCTCGGGCGGCGCCGCGGCCAAATACGCCTGGCTGCCGGCCGCCTGGCCGTATTCGCCGGAGTCGGCGAATAGGAAGGCGATGGGCAGACGCTGGGGCGCAAAGACGCGGGCCAGTTCCAACAGGGCAGCCACCGCCGCCAGGTTATCGCGCCCGCCAAATTCAGCGGTGTCGTAAGCGGCGGTCAGCAGCAGACCGCCCGCGGCTTCGCCGGCCAGCACATTGACGCCGGCCCGCGCTTGCGAGGCCACGGTGACGGAGAACGGCTGGGTCGTGACCGTCAGACCCAGGTCCGCTAATTCCGTCTGCAGTAGGGCGCGGAAGGCCGCGCTCGAACCGGAGCCGACCACGCGCCGCGGGAACTGCGCGGTCCAGCGCGCCAGCTGGGCGCCGGCGCGGGCGGCGTCAAACTCCGGGTTGGGCACGACGATGGGCGTGAGCGGCGCGGGCAGGGCCGGCAGCCAGAGCGCGGCCAGCATGGCCGCCAGCGACAGCGGGAGGGACAACGCCAGCGCGAACCGGTGACGGGGAGGCATCTCAGGCCGCCGCGTTCGGCAGCGGCACGAGCCGGGCCTGGCGCTTCTCAAAAAATGTCAGGTGGGTCAGCCCGGCGGCGCGGATGGCGGCCAGGGCGTCATCCAGGAAGCCGCCCAACTGTTCCGGATGATGCGCGTCCGAGCCGAGCGTCACGCGCCGGCCGCCCATCTCGGCATACCAGCGCAGGATCTCCAGGCCGGGGTTGAGCACCTTGGCGCGGCCGCGCATGGCGGCGGTGTTGACGTCCAGGGCGATGCCCTGGACGATGCAGTTCTGGAGCACGGGCCGGATGAAGCCCTCGTACGGGCGGGGGTCATAGCCGCCGTACACCACGGCGCCCAGGCGGGTGGGGACGTCGAAGTGGCTGAGGATGTCGAAGCCGCCGGCGCGCGTCATTTGCTCCAGCTCCAGGAAGTATTCGCCGTAGGCGGTGGCCGCCGAGCGGTTGAAGTACGCGCGGTCAAAAATACTGAGGCGGCCCACCCGGTGCAGGGAGCCGAGGGCGTAGTCAAAGGGATAGGCCGCCAGCAGCGCGCGGGCCTCCTCCGCAAACAAGTGCGGCTCGCCGAGCTCCACGCCGGCCCGGATCACCAGCTGGCCGGCGTAGCGTTCCTGGCAGCGGCGCAGCTCCGCGAACCACGGCTTGGGCTTGAACCAGTCCCGCGGCCACTCGTCGGGGTGCAGATCATAGTGCTCGGTAAACCCGATCTCCGGGATGCGCCGCTCGATCGCGCTCAGGCACATCAGCTCCATCGGGGCGCGGCTGTCCGGAGAGTACTCCGTATGCATGTGATAGTCGTGGGGAATCATCCCGTGCATTGTAACAAATGCGCGGGCGGCGAGGGATCCCGGGGCGGCCGGCCGCTAAGCCTCCTGGGCGAGGGCGATCTGCTCGACCACGTTCGGCTGATCCGCCCGGCGCCGGAAGCGGCCGGCGTCCACCGAGCGCAGCAGCCCCAGCGAGAGCGCCAAGAGGCTGGCGTTCAGGGCGAAGGCCAGCTCGTAGCCGAGCAGGGGATCCCCCACCAGCGCCGCCACGCTGTCCCGTAAGACGCCGCCCAGCAGCGAGCCGGCCAGCCGCGCCAGGGAGGTGGCCATGCCCCAGGCGCCGATAAACAGGCCGACATTCTGCGGCGTGGTCATATCCAGCATCAGAGAGTGATTGGAGACGGTGGCCAGGCCGATGGCCAGCCCCAAGCGCACCAGGCCGAGATAAAACAGCC
>JAGOBN010000114.1 GCA_017999235.1 Anaerolineales bacterium
CCCGCTGTTCTGCGAAGGCAAAGGGCCGTTCCGGTGGGTGGCGCTCTCCGGTGATCCGGAGGATATTTACCGCACCGATGAAGCCATCCTGGAGCTCTTCCCCAAGGACGCCCACCTGCGCCGCTGGCTGACGATGGCGCGCGAGAAGATCCACTTCCAGGGCCTGCCGGCCCGTATCTGCTGGCTGGGCTATGGCGAACGCGCCCGGGCCGGCCTGAAGTTCAACGAAATGGTGGCGCGCGGCGTGGTCCAGGCCCCCCTCGTCATCGGGCGCGATCATCTAGATTCCGGCTCGGTGGCCAGCCCCAACCGCGAGACCGAGGCCATGCGCGACGGCACCGACGCGGTCAGCGACTGGCCGATCCTCAACGCGTTGATCAACGCCGTGGGCGGCGCCACCTGGGTCAGCTTCCACCACGGCGGGGGCGTGGGCATCGGCTACAGCCAGCACGCCGGCCAGGTGATTGTGGCGGATGGCACGCCGGAGGCCGCGCGCCGGCTGGAGCGCGTGCTCACCTCCGACCCCGGCATGGGCGTGGTGCGCCACGCGGACGCCGGCTACCCGGAGGCCATCGCGGCCGCCAAGCGGCATGGGATCAAGATGCCGATGTTGAAGGGATAGCTTTCGCCACAGAGACACGGAGACACAGAGTCGGATAACGCCTCTCCGTGTCTCTGTGTCTCCGTGGCCAACAACTATGCGCGCTTGGTCCAAACGGCTTTTCTTGTTGCTGCTGGCTTTCGCAGCCGGCTCCGCCATGGCGCCCAACGCCGGCGCGGAGGGTAAGCCTTTCAGGCTGCCGTTCAACACGCCGGCCGGCCCCAGCACCTGGCTGGTGGGCCAGCTCTACGGCAACACCACCGCCGCCTACCGCTGGCGGCGCGTCATGTACGGCGCCGGCCAGGGCCTGCACTTTGGGATTGATTTCTCCGCGCGCTGCGGCACCCCCGTGACCGCCATCGGCGACGGCGTGGTGACCAAGGTGGATGCCGAACAGCACGGCGCCGGCCCGCACAACCTGATGATCGACCACCCCAACGGCTACGCCTCGTTCTACGGCCATCTGGTGGAGCGGGCCAGCGTGGATGTGGGCCAGCCGGTGACGCAGGGCGAGGTGGTGGGCTACACCGGCGACCCGGACCTGACCTGCACCTCGCGCCCGCACCTGCACCTGGAGATCCGCAGCGGCTACAACTACCGCACCGCCTACAACCCCGTCGCCTTGATTGAGGCCGATTGGGATGCGCTGATGCTGACCGGGGCTTTTCAGCGCGGCTTTGAGCGCGATCTTGACAACCCGCGCCAATGGCAGACCCCGGAGGACCAGCCGGAGGTGCAGTTTGGCGGCGCCATTCTGAATGACTACGTCCGCCCCTGGCCGCCGGAGTGGCTGAACCGCTGACGCTTAGTCCGCGGCCGTCAACTGCATCAGCGTCTGGCCGTCCGCATCCAGCAGCGTCAGGGTCGTGCGCGCGATCTGGTAAGCGGCGGTCTTCCCCAGCGCTTCCAAAAAGGCCTGCTCGCGCGCGCTGGTGGCCTCGCAATACATCCGCGTCGCGCCCAGCGGGCCAAACGCCAGCGCGCCGGCGTCGAGCGTATAAGCGCCAAAGTAGGTGTTGCAGCCCGCAAAGCCTTCCGCTTGGCCGCCCGTCAGCCGCAGGGTGAGGGCTTCATCGCCGGCCGCGCTCACCACGGCCTGGTCCTGCACCAGCCCGCTCAACTGCCAGAGGGTGGCCTCCAACGCCGCCGGCGCCGCGGCGGCGTACACCAGGACCCCGGCCGGCCCCGTCAACGTCAGCTGGCCGGCCTCCAGTTGGACGCTGGTCACCGCGGCCAGGATGGCCAGGAAATCCGTCTCCTGCCGCATCTGGGGCTCCGGGCACGCCATCAGCGTCATCATCGGGCCGGGCGCCGCCAACGTGATCTGCGTCCCAGCCAATTGATAGTTCACGCCAAAAGAGTTGCAGCCGGTCGAGCCGCTGAGGCGCTCGCCGTCAATGTCCAAAGCCGCCGGCCCCGCCGGCGGCGTGAGGGCCCCCGGCCGGCCATAGCCCGTCAAGTTCCAGACCGTGCCGGCCAGCGCGGGCGCGGCAGGCGTGTCCGGCGCAGCGCCGGCTAAGGGCGGCGTGAGCGGCGCGCGGGCCGCCAGCCACAGACCCACGAGACCCGCCACGGGAAACAGCCAACGAAAAAACCGACCGAGAGTCATCAGACTAATCCTTGAGAAGTGGCCCGCCAGGCGGCGGGCTGGGTTTACTGTATTCTGAACGCCGGCCACGCGCCCGAGGTTCCCGCGTACAATAGGCTCCTGGCGGGCCGGCTCCCGGCCCAACCTCCCCAATTGCGACGTCAGCCATGAAGCCCTGTCCTGCTGCCTCCCCTGCTGTCCGCTGGCCGGGGCGGCTGATGCAACTCATGCTCGGCGGCGCGGTGCTGAGTGCCTGTGCCACGGCCCCCGCCGCCCCGCCGGTCAATACCCGCGTCCCCACCGTGGCCGCGCCCACGTCCACGCCGGCGCGCGCCGCGGCGCCCACGCTCTTTCCCAGCCTGACCCCGCCGCCCCTGGAAAACCGCACGCCCGAACCGACCCAGACGCCGGCCCCGCGCCTGCGCCCGCTCACCACCGGCGGCTGCTGCGTCCAGCCATTTTTCTCGCCGGACGGCGCGCAGGTCTGGTATCTGGATAAGCCCTCGGATACCCAGCCGGCCGGCGTGTGGGGCGTGCCGGCCGACGGCGGCGGCGCGCCCGCCTTCATCACGGACCGGCTGGGGATCTTCTCGCCGGATGGCGCGCTAAGCGCTTACCCGGAAGCCGGCCTCACCTATGTGGAACGCGTCGCCACCGGCGAACGCTGGCCGGTGCCGGCCGCCGGCCGCGCCATCCTGTTTGCGCCGGACAGCGCCCAGATTGCGTGGCAGACCGCGTCCTCCACCATCAACTTCGACCGGCGCGTGGTTGAGGTCTGGGCCGCGGCCGTGGATGGCACCCAGTCCCGCTCAATCGCGCGCTTAATCGGCGGCGGCGTGGTGGATTGGTTTCCGGACAGCCGGCGTCTGCTGGTCACCGGGCGCGCCGAGGCCGGCGCCGAGCCCGCCCTGCTGGCCGTGGACGTGGCGACCGGCGCCCTGACCCCCTTGGCCACGGTGGCCAATGTGCGCGGCGCCCTGCTCTCGCCGGCCGGCGGCTGGCTGGCCTATCAGGTCACGTTCTCCGGCGACGCCGCCCAGGACGGGTTGTGGATCCTGCCCATGGCCGGCGGAGAGCCGCGCCGGCTGGCGCTCTTTGGCGCCTACCGCTGGCGCGCCGAGGGCCGGCTGTTGATCGTGCCGCTGGAGGCCGCCGGCGGCAGTCAGCGCCTGGTGAGCGCCGACGCCGCGACCGGCGCCCTCACCGACCTGACCGACCCGCGCGTGACCGCGTTCCGGATCGCGGCCGGCGATTGGGCGTTGTCGCCGGATGGCCGGCGGGTGGTGTTTGTTAACGCCGCCGACGATAATCTGTGGCTGCTGGAATTGCCGGACACGGGAGGCCCGCCATGACCACTCCGTTTCTCCTGGGCGTCAACTACTGGCCGCGCCGCAAAGCGATGGGCTGGTGGGCGCGCTTTGATCTGGGCGAAGTCCGCGAGGAGTTTGCGCTCATCCGCGACCTGGGCTTGAAGCTGGTCCGGATATTCCTGCTCTGGGATGACTTTCAGCCGGACCCGGACAGCGTCTCCGCGCCGGCCCTGGCGCACCTGGTGCAAGTGGCGGATACGGCCGCCGAGCTCGGCCTGGCGCTCGATATCACTTTCTTCACCGGCCACATGAGCGGCCCCAACTGGCCGCCGCGCTGGCTGATGGGCACGCCCGCCGTGGCGACGCCGCGCCCGCTGGCCCGCGGCGGGCGGCTGATCACCGGGACGTACCGCAATCCCTTCTCCGATCCCGAGGCCCTGGCCGCCGAGCGCCGGCTGTTAACGGCCGTCATCACCGCCCTGCGCGAGCACCCGGCGGTTGCGGTCTGGAACCTGGGCAACGAGCCCGATCTCTTCGCGGAGCCGGCCGACGCCGCGGCCGGCCAGGCCTGGGTGCGCGCCTGGGCCGCGCACGTTCGCGCGCTGGACCCGGCGCATCCCGTCACCTGCGGCCTGCACTTCCCCAGCCTGGCCTCTCACAACGGCCTGCGGGTGGATCAGGTGTTCAGCGCCACGGATTGGGCCGTGATGCACGCCTATCCGATGTATCTGCCGTGGGCGCGGGAGCCGCTGGACCCGGAAGTGGTGCCGTTCGCGTGCGCGCTGGCTTCGGCCTTGTGCGGCCGGCCGGTGTTGATGGAGGAGTTCGGCGGGCCGACCTTGCCGCCGGGGACCGCCTCACAGGTGCGGACCTGGACCGCCCATGGCCGGCCGCACCGCCAGTTCCTGGCCTCGGAAGACGACCTGGCCGCGTATCTGGCCGCCGTCCTGCCGCGTCTGGTGGACGTGGGCGCCACTGGCGCGGTGCTGTGGTGCTTCGCCGATTACGCGGAAGCGCTGTGGAATGAACCGCCCTGCGACGAATTCTGGCACGAGCGCCACTTTGGCCTGGTGCGCCCGGATGGAACTTTGAAACCGCACGCCCAGGTGCTGCGCGGTTTCGCGGCCGCCCACCCGCAGGTGCGGGCGGCGCCGGCCCGGCGCGTCACGCTGGATCTGACCCCGGACGAGTATTATCAGGACCCGGACGGCAACGCCCAGCGCCTTTTCCAGCGCTTCGTCGCGGGCGCCGGGTAAAATTCAGGCTCCGTCTGCTGCTGAGCGTCTATTCATCGCCCAGGCCGCCGGCCCGGGCTACTTCTGGGAGAGTCACAACGATGAGCGAACACCTGCATTCTTTTCCACCCGGCTTCGTCTGGGGCAGCGCCACCGCCTCTTATCAAATTGAGGGCGCCTGGCAGGCCGACGGCAAAGGCGAATCCATCTGGGACCGCTTCAGCCACACGCCCGGCCGGGTCCGCGCCGGCGACACCGGCGACGTGGCCTGCGACCACTACCACCGCTGGCGCGACGATATCGCCCTGATGAAGTCTTTGGGCCTGCCGGCCTACCGCTTCTCCATCAGCTGGCCGCGCATCCTGCCGGCCGGCCGCGGCGCCGTCAACGCCGCCGGGCTGGATTTCTACAGCCGGCTGGTGGACGGCCTGCTGGAGGCCGGCATCACGCCGTTTGTCACGCTTTACCATTGGGACCTGCCGCAGGCGCTGCAAGACCAGGGCGGCTGGCCGGCGCGCGCCACCGCCGAGGCCTTTGTCGAATACGCGGACGTGGTCAGCCGCGCCCTGGGCGACCGGGTCAAACGCTGGATCACGCACAACGAGCCGTGGTGCGCGGCCTTCCTAAGCCACCAGATCGGCGAGCATGCGCCGGGCCTGCAAGACTGGCGCGCCGCCATCGCCGCCGGCCACCATGTGCTGCTCTCGCACGGCTGGGCGCTGCCGGTGCTGCGGCGCAACAGCCCGCAGGCGGAAGCGGGGATCACCCTCAACTTTGAGCACACCATGCCGGCCTCCGCCAGCGCCGCGGACCGCCGCGTCACGCTCCAGCATGATGGCTACTTCAACCGCTGGTTCCTGGACCCGCTCTTTGGCCGGCACTACCCGGCGGACAAGGTGGCCGAGTACACGGCGCTGGGCGCCTGGGATCCGGCGCTGGTGCGGCCGGGCGACCTGGACGCCATCGCCGCGCCGATGGACTTTCTGGGCGTCAATTACTACTCGCGCTTTGTGGGCCGGGACACGGCCGCGCCGGACAACCTGCCGCCGGTGGTCATTCCCGCGCCGGCCGCCGAGCGCACGGAGATGGGCTGGGAGATCTATCCCGACGGCCTGTATCACCTGCTCGGCCGTCTGCATTTTAATTACCAGGCGCCCAAGCTGTACATCACCGAGAACGGCGTGAGCTTTGGCGATGGGCCGGACGCCCACGGCCGGATCGCCGACCAGCGCCGGATCGATTACCTGCGCGCCCATTTCCGCGCCGCGCACTGCGCGCTGCAGGCCGGCGTGCCGCTGGCCGGCTACTTCGTCTGGTCATTGATGGACAACTTTGAGTGGGCCCAGGGCTACGCTCAGCGCTTCGGCCTGGTGTGGGTGGATTTCGCCACCCAGCAGCGGCTGCCCAAAGACAGCGCGCTGTGGCTGCGGAACGTCATCGCGGCCAACGCCGTGGACTAGACCCGGCGGACCCGCATGGCCCACGACTGGACGCAGCAACTGGGGCGGACCTTGGCCGCGCGGACGGCCGGCACCCGCGCGGAATGGGAAGCGCGGCCGGCCGCGGTGCTGGTGCCGCTGCTCCAGAAAGACGGGGCCTGGCAACTGCTGCTCACCCAGCGCACGCACACCGTCGAGAGCCACAAGGGCCAGGTGGCCTTTCCGGGCGGGCGCGTGGACCCGGAGGACGCCTCCCGCGTGGAGACCGCCCTGCGCGAAACCGAAGAAGAGATTGGCTTGCCGCGCCAGCAGGTACGCGTCCTGGGCCAACTGGATGAGCTTCTGACCGTGACCCAGTATCGGGTGACGCCGATTGTGGGCGTGATCCCGTGGCCGTGGGCGTGGCGGCTCTCAACGGCCGAACTCTCAGAGGTCTTCACCGTCCCGGTGCGCTGGCTGGCGGACCCCGCCAACCGCCACGTGGAACTGCGGGAACCGTATGTGCCCGGCCCCAAAATCGAAGTGTATTACTTCTACTATGAGGCGTACACGATCTGGGGCGCGACCGCCCGCATCATCCAGAACTTTGTCGATATCGCCCAGCCGCTGCTGGCGGCGCTGTAACTCCGCGGCTTGAATAAAACACCGCGCCCGGTCTCTGCCGGGCGCGGTGCGTTTAACCAGAACGGCCGGATAACAGCGGCGCTTACTTCTTGACCGCCTTGGCGGCCGGCTTGGCCGCGCCTTCCTCGCCTTCCTCGTCCTTCTTGCCCTTCTCCACCACTTCCACCTCGGCCGTGGCCACCGCCGCCGGCGCCGACAGGTCCTCTTCCTTGGCCTGGTAGGTCACGCGCGCCAGCATTTCATCCGGGTCGCTCACGACCTTGATGTTGGCGGGCAGGACCAGGTCCCGCACGTGCAGGGACTGGCCGATCTCGGTCAGCGGGGCCAGGTCAATGCTGGTCGACGGAATCAGGTCGCCGGGCAAACACTCGATCACCAGGTCGGTGATACCGCGCACCAGCACGCCCGACAGGCTCACCACCGCGAAGGAGGCGCCGGTCAGGATGATCGGGATAGCCACGCGGAACGGCCGGCTCATATCCGGCGCGTAGAAGTCGACGTGCACATAGTCGCCGCGGATCGAGTCGCGCTGCAGCTCATGCACCAGTACCTTGCGCGATTGGCCGTCCACCACCAGATCCACCAACTGCGTGCCTTGGATGCTGCGAATGAGGCGCCCGGCCTGGCGCGCATTCAGCTGGATGGTCAGGGGTTCGCTGCCCGGCCCGTAAATCACGGCCGGCAGCAGGCCTTCCCGGCGCAGACGGCCCACTTTACGGCCGGAGACCGTGCGCCGTTCAGCATTCAAAACCAGTGTTTCCATGTCCTATGCTCCCGGAACGCCTCTCACAGCCGCGCGGTGGGCGCGGCCGCTACCTGCGTGCCACTAGAAAATTAAGACCGACGGTTAAACCACCCGCCGATCAATAACACTAATCCCAGCACTGCACCGGCGGTGGCGCCGGCCAATACCCAACTGCGCGCGTCCGCGTTGGGCTCCGTGCCGCGTGTGATGGCGAACAAAGCGCGCGAGTTGTTCAACTCCGCCTGCTCCGCCACCACCACGCCCACCAGGCCATTGGAGAGCACCGCGTGCTGCGCCCGCACCGCCCCCACCAGGCTCTGATCCGCCGCGAGTGATTCCACGCGGGCCACGCCCACCGCGCTCAAGTCTGCGCGCACCAGATCGCCCTCCGCCCAGCCCAGCGCGCTCTCGCGCAGGTCCACGTCTTTGGCGTAGACCGTGCTGGCCGCGCTCTGCGTCAGGTGGGCCGTGGCGGCCTTGATCACATAGGCGCTGCCGCCGTCCAGAGTCACGGTCTCGGCCGTTACCGTTTGCGCCTCAGCGGCGGTGTTGTTGGCGTCCGACATCCGTGACCTCCACATAAAAATAGGGCTTCCCTGGCGGAAGCCCCGCTACCTGAAGTCAATCTTACTCAAGATTAACCTGGGCGTCAAACCTTAGTCGGCGGCGGAGGCGGCGGCCCGCGCCGGCAGCGGCGGGTCTGGGTTGATCACGATCCGGCGCCACGTAAACGAGACCACCCAGACCATGAGGAGCGCCCCGAACACGCCTGGCGCCCAAGCCCCCAATTGGCCGAGCAGTAACCCGCCCGCCGTCGGAGCCAGCACGCGCGTCAGGCTTTCCACCGAGGCCGCCAGGCCCAGTGTGCCGCCAACTTCTTCCGGATAGACAGCTTTCGTCAGCGCGCTGCTGAGGACTGTATTGAGCGTGCCGCCGGCCAGCGCGAGCGGGATCATCACGACCAGCAGCACCCCCAGGTTGGGCGTCACCGCCCAGCCCAGCAGGGCCGCCGCCATCAGCGACACGCCGGCCATGATGATCTGGCTGTCGCGGAAACGGCGCGTGATCACGCCGATCAACCCGCCCTGCACCACCGCGCTCAATACGCCCACATAGGTCAGCACGAAACCCGTGGCGCGCGCGTCCAAGCCGAGCTTATACTGCGCATACAGCGCGAAGATGCTCTGAAAGATCGCGAAGGCCAGCCCAAAGAAGAACCGAATGTGCAGCAACGGACCAACGCGCGGACGGTTAAGCGCCTGCCACATCGCCGCTAGAGTAACGCGCCGGCGCGGCTGTTGCGCCAGGCGCGCGCGCGCTTCGGGCGTCAGCGATTCCGGCAGGAAGACCGCCACCGCCGCCAGGTTGAGCGCCGACAACGCGGCCGCCGCAAACGCCGGCACCGCATAACCCCAGCCGCTCAACAAACCGCCGGCCGCCGGTCCAAAGATGAAGCCCAAGCCAAACGCCGCGCCGATCAGTCCCAGGCCGCGCGCCCGGTTCTGGGCATCGGTGACATCGGTAATGTAAGCCTGCGCCACGGTCAGATTGCCGCCCGTTAGACCGTCCACCACCCGCGAGATGAACAGCAGGGTCAGGATCACCGTGTTGGTGACGTCCGGCCCGGCGCCGGCCGCCAGCACCCGCCCCAGCGGGTCTGCCACA
>JAGOBN010000799.1 GCA_017999235.1 Anaerolineales bacterium
GGGCTGCTGCTGGGGACGCGGCACACCCACGCGCGTCGGCCGCCGGCCAAAGTTGGGGTCGGTGAAATAGATGGCGCCGTCCGAGCGCACCACCAGATCATTCGGGCTGTTCAACTCGCGCCCGTCAAAGTGCGCGGCGATGAGCGTCAGCGTCCCATCCAATTCCGTCCGGGTGACGCGGCTGGCCGCGTGTTCGCAGGTCACCAGCCGGCCCTGCGCGTCATAGGTATTGCCGTTGGCCATCCGGCTGGGCTGGCGGAACACCGCCGCGCCGGCCGCCGCGCTCCAGCGGTACAGGCGGTCGCCGGCTATATCGCTGAAGATCAAGTCCTGCCGCACCGGATGCCAGACCGGGCCTTCAATAAACTCAAAGCCGGAGGCCAGACACTCCAGTTCCGCCGCGGGATCACACAGCCCCAGCAGGCGGGTATCTTCCACGTCCAGCACCACGCGGCTCATGGCAGCTGCCACCAATAGCGCAGCAGCGCGGTCACGGCTTGCGGCTGTTCCAGGGGGCTGTAGTGGCCGCACTGCTCCACCACCACCAGCTGCGCGCCCGGAATGCCGGCGGCGATCTCTTCATGTAAAGCCACTGGGCAGAGCGGGTCATCGCGGCCGGCCACCACCAGCGCCGGACACGTGATCCGCGCCAGGGAAGGCCGGCTGTCCGGCCGGTCCAACTGGGCCTGGACCTGCCGCTCGAAGGCCGCCGCGCCGACGGCGCGGGCCATGCGCTGGAGGGCGGCCTGCAGGGCGATGGACAAGGGCCGGCCGGCGCTCACCACTTCCAGCCAGGTCCGCGCCACGATCTCGCCAAACCCGCCGCGGCGCGTGGCGTCCGCCAGCGTCTGCCAGCGGGTCCGCTGTTCGGGCGTCAGGGGCCGGGCATTGGTGTTCAACACCGCCAGCTTGACCACGCGCTCCGGGGCCTGACGCAGGATCTCAAAGGCGATCACGCCGCCCATCGACAGGCCAGCCAGGGCGAAGCGCGCCGGCGCCGCATCTAAAATCCGGCCCGCCATCTCGGCCAGGGTCGCCGCCTGCGTCACATCCGCCACACTCACCGGCGCGATCTCCGCCAGATGCGTCAACGCATGGCTCCACAGCGAAGCATCACACAGGGTCCCGGGGAGCAGGAGCAGCGGGGCGGCGGCCATGCGTTAGAGCGCCAGCCGCGCCGAGGCGCGCTGGACAAGTTGGCCCGGCAGCAGCTCCAGCACCGGCTCCGCCTCCGGGTTGTGGATGCGCTCCACCAGGTGCTTCAGAGTCAACTCCACCATGCGGTTGACGGGCTCGCGGATGGTGGTGACGGAGTAGGCCGGCCAGGCCGCGGCGGGCAGATCGTCGAAGCCAATAATCGAGACATCGTCCGGCACGCGCAGGCCGCAATCGTAGCGGGCGGCGTCAATGGCGCCGAAGGCGACGATATCGCTGACGCAGAAGATCGCGTCCGGCCGGTCCGGCCGGCCCAGCAGCCGGGCCGCCGCTTCCCGCCCGGTCTGATAATCGTGGCCGCTTTCATCGCGCAGCCAATTGGCGTAGCCGCGCTCGCGCAGCCGGTCGGCGAAGCCTTTTTCCCGGTCGCGGTTGGTGGAGGTGGGCGCGCGGCCGGCGATGTGCGCCAGGCGCTTGTGGCCGGCGTCCAGCAGCAAGTTGGCCACCAGCCGGCCGCCCTCGATGTTGTCGCAGCACACGGCGCTGACTTTGGCGCCCAGCACGTAGCGGTTAAAGAGCACCACCGGCGTGCCCTGGCGCTCGCACTGGCTGGCCATTTCCGAAGAGAGGCTGGCGGACGTGATAATCAGCGCGTCCACCCGGTATTGGAGGACCAGCGGCAGGATCTCGTCCACGTCCTGATCCGGCTCGACGCTAAAGAGCAGGGTTTGCCGCCCCATCTCTTGCAGCCGCCGGGTGAGCTTTTCGATGACGTAGGGGTAGAACGGGTTGCTGATGTGGGTGACGATGCCGACGATGTTGCTCTGCTGGGTGGTGAGGCTGCGCGCCAGCACATTGGGTTGGTAGCCCAACTCCTGGGCGGCCGCCAGCACCCGCGCGCGGGTCTCGCCCGAGACCCGGTCTTCCGCGCTGAAGACGCGCGAAACCGTGGATTGGGAGACCCCAGCCCGGTGAGCGACATCCACAGACGTAACGGTTTTGGGCGGCATAGCGTCGTTAGTGGGCCGAATTGAGTGTCTCTACATCAAGACTACGTCGAGAATTGAATAGGTATTCATAGTAATAAATCTAATATGTAAATCTTATGGCATAAATTTAGTGAATACGAATGCATTATAGACTCGATCTGTTCGGTGTGTCAAGACTAACATTTGTTTGATCGCGAAAAGCAGCCCTGAAACCAGTCAAAATAGACTCAATTTTCTGGTTATGTATTTAATGTATAGACATCGCTGCCTTTGTGTGATAGTGTCTGCATGCGTATGCAAGTCGCCCTTTTCTACTGCTCAATGGGACATAATTAGCTATGCCGCACCCCCTTACAACGCCTGAGGAGATGCA
>JAGOBN010000800.1 GCA_017999235.1 Anaerolineales bacterium
CATCCAGTGATTCGAGCAAAGCGTCCATCAAGAACGCTTCGACGGACAGGGTGTTTTTGCGGACCCCGTCCAGCACGGTCTCCATGACGTGAGTCAGGTCCGCCATCCGCCGGTGGCCGATGGCGCCGGCTGAGCCTTTCAGCGTATGCGCGGAGCGAAAGAGCGCTTGCAGCAGCGGCGCGTCATCGCGCTCACGCTCCAGCCGCACGAGGCCTTCGTCGAGCACCTGCAGATGCTCATTGGCTTCGGCCAGGAAAATTTGCAGTTCGTCTTCGGCGATATCAAATGTGACTTCCATCGACGCGCATCCTAGCATCCGGGTCTAAGGCACACTGTAAAGCCACCATAAAAGAGCGCGAAAGCGGCCATGAAATCAGCGGGGGGCGGGGGGCGGGGGGCTGGCCGACACACCCGGCAGTTGATTCTCCGGCGTCTCCAGATCGGCCGCTTGCAGCAGAATATTATGCAGGCGCGCAAACGCCGCCAGATCGTCACGGCGAATCCGGATGTTCAGCCCGAGCTGGGTGTTGTAGGCCGGCAGACCCTTGGTGCGGATCCAGCGCCGGATCGTCTCCGCCGACACCCCGCACAACCGGGCCGCCTGACTCGTCGTCAGCACCTCGGCCGCCAAGTGGGTTGAGTCAACCTCCATCGTCCATCACCTCCAGCGGCCGCAGCCGCTCAACGGGTGGTCAGGTAGACGCCCTCTACCCAGCCATCCCCATTCCACTCAGCATCCGCCGCGGCGGGAATACTCACGCGATACCACCATTGATCGCCGCACACCCGGCGCTCCACGACCTTTCCCACGTCGCCGGCGCTGGCCATGCCCACCACCCCCAGCCAAAAACCGGTGGGACAGCCCCGCAGCACGCTGACACTGGCCTGCGGATTGGTGGTGACCACCCGGACCGAAGCACCCACCGAGAACTGCGGCGACGACGAGGCGACCGCCGGCGTCGACCAGCCGGTAAAGGACACGCTGACCCACCACAGGCTGGCCGCCACCGCCGCCAGCGCCGCCAGCGCGCCCAGCCGGGTCAGCCACACTTGAAGCGGGTTGGCCGGCGGCGGCGGCAGGGTAAACGGCTCGGGCTCGTAGTCGTAATCCCGAATGACCCGTTGAGGCGGAGCGGCGTCCGGCCGGCTGACGATCGGGGCCGGGCGGGCCGCGGCGCCGCCCGCCGGGGCAGAGCGAACGCCGCCGCCATTGGCGGCGGATGCGGTGGGCGGGGCCGCCGTGCGGGCCACCGCGAAGGACAACGCATCCGACAACAAGATCGCCGACTGGTAGCGCTCAATCGGTTCCTTGGCGAGCGCGCGCATCACCACGGCTTCAACGCCGGCCGGCAAGTAGCGGCCATAGACGCGGGGCGAGGGCGGCAGTTCGGAGATGTGTTTGACCGCCACGCCCAGGGTATGTCCTTGAAAAGGCGGCTGGCCGGCCAGGAGTTCATACAGGATGACACCCAGGGAATAAACGTCGCTGCGCTTATCGCCGACATGGCCGCGCGCCTGCTCCGGCGAAATATAGGCGGGGGTGCCGGTGACGGAGCCCGTGCCGGACAAGCGCGGCTGATCAAAGCCGTACACCAGCCCGAAATCCGTCAGGACCGGCTCGCCCGCGGAGCGAAAAATGATGTTGGCGGGCTTCAGATCCCGGTGGACCAGACCGTGGCGATGGGCGTACTCCACCGCGCCGCAGATCACGCGCATCCACTCGTTGGCGGTCTCCAGCGGCAGCTGTTCGCGCCGGGTGGTGAAGCTCGCCAAACGCTGTTCCAGGGTGCCCCCCTCCAAATACTCCAGCACAATGTAGGCCATCCCCGGTTCCACCACGAAATCGTAGAACTGGGCGATATTAGGGTGCTGGATTTTTTTGAGGGTCTCGGCCTCGCGCCGGAAACGGCTCAACTGGCTGGGTTGATCCAATAAATAGGAATGAATCAGCTTAACCGCGACCACCTGGCCGGTGATTTGATGCCGGGCGCGGTAGACGTCGGCCATGCTGCCCCGGCCCGCCAGCGCCTCCACCTCATAGGGTCCAATCGTCTGACCGACCGCCACGCTCACCCTGACTCTCCCCGCTCATGTGATTCACAACCCGCGCCTGCCACACTCGCATTATCGGCCACATCTTCCGGCCCTGAGCGGCCAGCGAGGCCAATGGGGAGATTTTTCAGGGCGGCTTTACGCAAAAAAGCGCGGGACAGCCAAGCCGCCCGCGCCACGCTAAAACAGGATGGATTTGGTAGCTGTTAGACTAACCGGAGGCTGAGATTAGAGCCCCGCGCGGCGCGGCGGATGGCCGCAATCAGCGCGCCGATGCCTTCATGCTTGGCAACAAAAACCGCCTCCGCCGCCTGCGCCCGCGCTCGCGTCACCAAACTATCATGCAGGCTCAAAATGACCACGGCCGAGGCCGGCGTAATCTGGTGCAGTTTCTCCGCCGCGGTCAAGCCATCCATCCCCGGCATTTCAACATCCAGAATCACCACATCCGGCTTAAGATCCCGC
>JAGOBN010000801.1 GCA_017999235.1 Anaerolineales bacterium
GCCTGACAGCGCTGATGGTACTTGACGGGAGACCGTCCGGGAGAGTAGGTCGTTGCCAAGAGATTTGAAGATCTTCTGCCCAGGCCGGAGATCGCACAGAAAAGCCCAGTTATCTGGGTTTTCTCTGTTTAATATTTCAACGCCCGCAGCCACCGCCACCGCCACCCACACCAGGCCGGCCAAACCAGGGCGCGGGCGGCGGACAGCCGTCCTGCCTAGGCGAATTGAAGCAAATCCCCCACCAAACTTATCGGCAACGCCGCCACGCCGACGATCCCCGGCCCGGTGTGCACGCCCAAGACGGGTGAGACGCGAATGGTCTCCAATTTGGCGACCGTGAGCCGCTGCTTCAGTTCTAACGCCAGTGTTTGAGCGGTGTTGGCCAGGCGGCCGTGGATCACGGTCACCCACAGAGGGGTCTGCGCCTGCAGGCCGTGCAAATGATCCGCAATTGCGGTGAGCGCTCGCGCGATCGTGCGGCTTTTGCCGATGGTGTTGTATTTGCCATCCTGATGATCCACACTGATCACGGGCTTGATGTTCAACAGGCTGCCGGCCAGCGCTTCCACCCGGCCGATCCGTCCGCCGCGCGCCAGATATTCTAAAGTATCCAAGGTGTAAACGACTTCGGTGGCGGCGCGGATAGCAGCCAATCGCTCTTGAATAGCGACCAGCGGCCAACCCGCGCGGGCCGCCAGCGCCGCCGCCCAGACCTGAAAACGCTCGCCGCCCGACAGCGTCAGCGTATCCCAGACGGCCACCTGGGCCTGGGCCGCCAACTGCTCGCTGGCAGCCCGCGCCGTCTGGAAGGTGCCGCTCAAGCCGGACGAGATGTGCAGCGATAGGATGCTCTCTCCCGACCGGGCCAAGGTTTGATAAATCTCAGCAAAGATGCCGCTGGACGGCTGAGCGGTGGTGGGGATGGCCGGCCGCATCGCCTCCAGACGGGTATAGAACTCATCGGGGGACAGGTCGGCCGAGCTAGTTTCGCCTTCCGGGAATTGAATGAACAGCGGCGCCTGGGTGACGCCGAGGGCCTGCAACTCGCCGGCTGGCATGTCGGCTGCGCAATCGGTCACAATCTTCATGAGAGGTCGCTTTCTGTGAGGGAAGTTATTTGAGAATAGCGGCGACTACCACTGGTAGTGCACGATGCGCTGGGCCTGCCGCGCGGCCGGGAAGGCGCCGGCCAGCTTGTAGGCCAGCCGATAGCCGAGACTCAACCGGCTCAAATCCGGATCATGGGTAAAGGGCCACTCCTCCAGCAGGCGCAGACCAGGCGCCCAGGTTTCCAGCTCGCGCGAGTCATCCACGCCCCAGCCGATGGTCGCGCCGGTGTGCTTCAGGGATGGGTGGCGGGCGGCGGAGCGGGCCGCCATCCGGCTGAAGACATCCGCGCACAGCCGGCCGTCCGGGAAAGCCGCGCACAGCCGGCCCACCAACTGGCGGACTTCGGCCTCGCTGAGGTACATCAGCAAACCCTCCGCCACAACCAGCACCGGCCGGCCGGCGGCGGCCACCGCCTCCACCCAGCGCAGATCGGTCACCGAGGAGGCCAGCATCTGATAGCCGGCGGCGGCCGAATAGAACTGGCGGCGCAGGTCGATGACCGGCGGCATGTCGAGGTCATACCAGGCGCCGCGCGGGTTGGCTACGCGGCGGAAGCGGCCATCCAGGCCGCAGCCCAGATGCAGCACCACGCCGTCCGGATGCTGGGTCAGAAAATCGCGCGTGATGGCGTCTAGTTTTTTGGCGCGTTGGCACACCAGCACGACCGTCTTGTAAGGCACCCGCAGGCGCGTGAAATCGTAATCCACCTGATCCAGGATGGCCCGCGCCTCGGGATCAAAGAAGATCGGGTTGTCGGGTTGGGCCTTGGCGTACAGGGGAATCAGCAGGGTGGCTTGTTCGGGCGTCAGCGAGATTTTGGCTTTGACGGGTGACATATCGGCGTCCAGCGGAGGGTGAGCGCAATTAAACCAATCATACCGCACCTGCCCGGCGCTGGCGCCGGCCACTCTTCGGTCTATACTCTCTACATCGGTCCGTCTCATTCCAGAAACCGCCATGACCCAATCCGCCTCTGTTTCCCCCGGCTACGACCTGCATTCTGTGCGACTGCCCTATTTGGCAGGGCCAATGCTTCGGCTGTTCACTGCCGCCCTGGAAAGCCCGCTCGGCGGGCTGCTCATCCCGAGCTTGTTCCAGAGCAGCGGCATTACCGCCCTGCGGGCGCGCCATTTCGATGAAGCGCCCACGTTCCTGCCGCTCCATCCGGCCTCCCCGCCGGCGGCGCAGGCGGGGCCGGCGGCCGAGTGGCCGGCCGATTCTGCCGCCCCCGGCCCGGGCTTCCATTTTGCCAGCGTCGCGGACTACGCCCGCGCTTACCGCGCCGGCCACGTCTCGCCGGAGGTCGTCGCTGAGCGCGTGCTGGCCGCCATCACCGCCAGCGACGCGGCCCAGCCGCCTTTACGCGCGCTGGTGGCTGTTCTGCGCGAGGATGTCCTCCAGCAGGC
>JAGOBN010000115.1 GCA_017999235.1 Anaerolineales bacterium
GCGCAGCCGCTCGTCCTTCCAGGGCCGGGCGACATCTTCCAACTGCACTTGACCGCGGAACAGGTCGCTCAGCCCTTCGCGGTTGGGAATGCCCAGCGCCCGGTGCAGGCTGGCCCGGCGCAGGTCGGCGTCCAACAAGATCACGCGCTTATCGCTCTGCGCCATCATGATGGCCAGATTGAGGGCCACCGAGGATTTGCCATCGCCGGCGCTGGCGCTGGTCACCACCAGTGTCTTGAGCGGGTGATCCACCGCCATGAATTCCAGATTGGTACGCAGCGATCGGAAACCTTCCGCCACCTGCGTCAGCGGCCGCTCGGCCACGGTCAAGACCGCACCGCTGCGCTCGCGCTCCAATTCGCCGATATAGCCGATGATGGGGGCCGAGACGGCCAGGGCAATCTCATCCGCGTCCCGAAAGGTATTGTCCAAAAACTCCATCAGGTAGCCCGCGCCGGCGGAGAGCACCAGGCCGCCCAACGCGGCCGCCAGGATGATCAGCAGTTTATTGGGCCCGATGGGTTTGGTGGGCAAAGCCGCCGGCTCGAAGATCTCCAAGCTGTTGGCAGCCCCCTGATCGGTAGTCGCCAGAAGATTGGCGTAGTTGGTCTGCAGCGCCGCCAGCCGCGTCTCCAGCGCCTGGATCTCGTTTTGCCGAGACGCGATATCGGCGGCGCTGGTCAGATCACCCACCGAGGCGGTCTTCTGATCAATACTGGCCTGCGTATCGGTGATTTTCAGCTGCAAATCGCTCAGCTGCTGAGCGATAAAATCCCGCTGGGTCTGATCGCTCACCCGACCGGTGGGGCTTTGCAAGATCACTTGCCGGGCCAATTCATTGGCCACCGCCTGACACAGTTCCGGGCTGCTGTCGGTTACCGTGATTTCGATCAACTGGCCGTTCGAAGTGGGGGCCGCTTTATACTGCGGCAGGATGGTCAGCCCTAGGGCGGCCATGACCGCCTGGCCGACGGGCTCGCGGGTCGCCAAAGACGCATACGCCGACGACAGGGTCTGATTTAGACTAAACTCGTTGGCGTTCGGGTTAGGGTCATTTAGTGTCCGCCCCACCATCAGCGTGGCACGCGCCAAAAAGACGGGGGGCAGTTCCCGGGAAGCGAAGTAGGCGGAGATCGTGGCAATCAAGGTAGATGCCAAGATCAGCCACTTCCATTTCCAGGCCGGGAGAAGATATGCCCTTAGGTTCATGCCCAACTCATTCTGTCATCATACGGACTGATAAGGTTAACTATAACCCAACCGGTTAGCGGCCGGATAGTGGGACTTCTGGGCTAGTGCCCTGTCCGCCTGAACCAGAGGGACTCGAGTTGCCGGTTGTAAGCGGCAGGCGGGCCCGTTCCTCAGCCGGAGGCGAACGGGTATTAGCGCCGGCGCAGCCGCATGATCCCCCAAGCCACACCAATCAACAGGAGGACGGGCGTCAAACTGACGGCCGCGATCAGAATATAGTCATTTTCGTTGTAGGGATCCTGAGGCTGGACAACGGCCGGGAGAACCGGGCGAACGGTGGGGCTGGGCAGAGGCGTGGTGACCATGCCAGCCGGCGTTGGCGTGGCCAGCACCTCGGTTGGGCGGGGAAGGATCGTCGGCTCGACAAGCGGCACCTCCAGCGGGCGCTGAGCGTACCAGACCTGATAGCGGGCTGAAGCCGCATCCGACCCAAACACCGCATCGACATTCCGCACAAACCAGACCGCGTGCAGCGTGTTCCCCAGCCGGGTGGTTAACCGCGGCCATTCCGGAACATCCCCAACATAGCTCGCCAGGCTCTCGGGCGGCGACCAGGTGGCGCCATCCCAGCTGTTGTGCAAGACGTGCAGGGTCTTATCGGACTCCACCAGACGGCCGACAAAGAGCAAATGGACCTGGCCGGCGCTGTCGGTGGTCATGGCATAGTCATCCAGACGCGTATTGTAGACCGTCTGCCCTCCCCACACACCCGGAATCGGCGCCGGCGCCGACCAGGTGCGCCCGCCATCCGCCGACACTTGCGAGTAAACCAAATCTTCCGGCAGCCCAAGCCAGGCCAGTACCAGCTGGCCGCGCCCATCCAGGCCGATAGTGATGTTCTTGAGGATGACGCGCGGGACAGGCGTGGGCGCGGCGGCCGGCGTAGCACTCTCCGTGTTCTCCGAGCTGAAGAGGGGCGGACTGGGATCCACGGGCGTGGTCCAGCTCTGTCCGCGATTATATGAAGCCGCAAATTGCACCCGGCTTTCCATCTCCAGACCGCCATACGAGCCGCCCCGGCCGGACTCCCAGACGGCGTACAAGTTGTCCTCGGCATCAATGACCAACTGCACTTTGGCGGAGCCGGCCAGGCTTAGGGAAATATCCACCGGCAAGGACCAGGTTAACCCGTTGTCGTCTGACCAACGGTAAAAGACGTGGTAACACTGCGGACAGGCGCGGCTATAGACGTTTTCGGTAAACAGCAGATGCAGCCGGCCCTGGTGATCGGTCAAAATCCGCGAGAAATACACGGGATTGCCCGTGCCCAGATCGCGCACGGGTGTCCATCCTTGAGCCGACTCGGCCTGTTCCGGCCACGCTTGGGAATAGAAAACGTGAAAGTAATCCGTATAGGCTATGTGCAGGGTGTTGGCAGCATCCACCAACAATGTCGGGCGGGTAGCCGCGCTCTCGCCGCTGGGGCCCTGGCTGACCACCGCGATATCGTTGGGCGAACTCCAGACCGTGCCATCCGCGCTGGTGGAATACATCACCGCGTCATACGTCACCCGGCCGGCCCGCGCGCCCGAAGCCCAGACAGCGTGCAGTTGGCCGGTCAGATCAGCGGCGATATCGGGAAACCAGGAGAATTCACCCTGCGGCGACAGCGGCACCGGCGACGACCAAACCGCGGCCGGCTGACCGCTGACCCTACCCGGCCCCAGCCCCGCCGCCAGCACGAGGCCCAGTCCGAGGCGCCCGAAACGCCTGATCCACGACGAGCTAAATTGAAGAATCGTCACGGTAACACCTGGTAAATGGCGACGCGCGGGGAGGCATAGACTGGCTGTAGAGCCGGCCAGGCGGCCGGCCGGAATGACCCCAGGCTCTGTTCGGCCGGACCGTAAAACACATAATCCACGCCATGGTCTTGCAGAATCCCCGCGCGCCGGCTGGCGGTCGTCTCGGCCGCGAAGAATTCGGTCAGCATATCAGATTTGCCGTAGAAATCTACTGTTTGTGCCCAATGGGCAATGAATGCGGTGCGGCCGGTCAACGCCGGCACATACTGTCCAATCGTCAACGACGCCAGGATCACGCTTTCGGCCGGCGTGTTCTGCGCCACCCAGGCGAGCGCCGCGACCTCTTCCGTGGCAAGGTAATACGGATACTCATGCCGGCCGAGGTCCACAAACCGCCAGGTCCACAAATACAGGTTGGTCGGCAGGACAGCTACTAGCACCCCGAGCGCCAAAAGCCGGCGCGCGATAGGCGCGGCCACCCGGCGTCTGGCCGCCAGTGTCTGAAGCCGCGGCCAAATCCAGCCAGTGAGCCCCTGCGCCGCCAACAGGCTGATGGGGATTTGCCAGCCGGTGAGCATCTTGATCTGATAGTCCGTCGGCAAATAGATCAGCAGGAAATTCACCCAGAACCAGGCCCGTAAAAACAACTCTCGGTCGCCGCGCCCGGCCAGCCGAAACGGGTTCGCGCGCACTTCCACAGCCAGTGCCAGGAGGAAACCGGCCCCCATCAAGATCGGCAGCTGCAGCGGATTGGGCGTGTAGACGCCAGCGTTGGCAAACTGCTTGAGCACTTCGCGCCAAATTGAATTTTGGGTGGTGAGCCAAACCGAGTACAAGGCCGGCCAAACCGAGAGCGCGGCCAACACCGCCCCACACTGCAGCAGGAAGAGCGGCAGCCGCCGATCCCGCAGCCATTTTAACAGACCGTAGCCGCCTAGAATCCCATACACCAGCCACAGGTCATAGGCGTGCTGCCAGCCCAGAAACAAGGCCACCAGGCCGGCGGCGACCGCGTAGCGTAGTTGGCCATGCGCCTCGGCGCGCAAAACCAAGTCAAAGACCACGACATAGAGCAAGGCGCTGGTCAGATGCGGGGTGCCGAGGATCCCAAAGAAAGTATTGGGCTCCACCACAAACAGCAGCAGCGGCCAGGGTACTTCCGCCAGCCGCAGGCCATATTTGAGGACGACCAGGATCCAGCCCAGCCCGGCCGCAAAAACCGCCAAACTGAAGGCTAACTGGCGCTGCGCGCGCTCCGCCAAGAACCAGGCACTGATCTGATAAATAGCCGGCAGAGCGAGCGCCGTCCCCACCACCCGCAGCACCTGGAACAGAACCGGATATCCCCAGCCCACCGCACTGCCCAACCGCGCTAAAAGCCACCACAGCAGATTAAAGAAGACGGGCGGGTTGGGTTCCGGGGTTTGCAGGTTGCGCGCCAAAACAGCCGTGAAGTATTGCTGCAGCCAGGAGAAATACTGGGCGTGATCTGGCACGTTGACCATGATGCCCATAAACTGGCGGTCCGCCGGCGTTGACCAGTAAGCATAGGCATAGGGCACGCTGGTCACGACCAGCACGCCGGCTGTCACCAGCGCCACCCACCCCCATTCCGCCGGCGTGATGCGCGGCGTTAGTCCGGCTGCGGTTGGCTGAATAGTTTTCATCCCGAGCGGTCCTCTAGCGCGCGGCCAGGGCAGCGGCGGACGCTTGAACGTCATGCCGGCGCACCAGGACGCTCAAGCCCCATCCGGTCACGGCCAAAAACACGCCGAGCGGCGCCAGGCTCGCGGGGCCGCGCAATCCCAGCAAGGTTCCAGCATTGCGTGCGAGGTTGCCGGCCAACCAGTTTGGCCAGGCATATTCGACGAGCGGGTTAAACAGCGTATCCGGCGGAAAGGCTTGCTCCGCCAAAGTCAGGCCCCAGGTGGCCACCAGCGACCAGGCCAGCAGCCCGCTGGCCAGCACGCGCAACCACCCCCGGCCCCCCCACGCCTGCCCGGCAAATGCCGCGCCTAGCGCCAGGAAGGGCAGGCCGGGCAGGAGATAGCGCGGCCCGATGGCGAACCCGCCCCACCACATCCCGGAGGAAGCGTTGAAGAAGAAAATCATCGCCACGCTGGCCACCGCCACCAGCCATTCCGCCCGCCACGTGCGTGTATGCCACCATAGCCAAAAACCGGGCAGTGCCAACAGCAGCCAGGGGGCCAGCACAAACAGGCCGCGGAACGGGCTGAAGGTGATCCCCCACAGCGCGGCGCTCGACGGCCAGGTCAGGCTCATAAAACCCGTTTGATGCTGGGTCTGCCACAACTCCGAGTATTCGTAGCCCAAGTTCAACGGCCCGCCGAAGATATACGTGTTATAGGACATCCAGCCGGCGGCGACGAGGGCCGCCGAGGCGGTCAGCCAGAGCAGGGCCGGCAGTTGACCCGCGCGCCACAAGCGATACGCGGCGTAGATATACAAAATCCCCACCACCAAGGCGACGGGGTATTCGGTGACCACCGCATATCCCAGCAGGAAGCCGACCGCTCCCAGAGCGCCGGGCGAGAACGGCCAGCGCGCCAGGGACAGCCAATAGAACGCGCCGAACAGCAGGGCCGCGCTGAGCTGATGACCGTAGAGGGAGTTGGCATAGGCCCAGGCCGGCGTCAGCAAGCCATAGGCCAGCGCCACCGTCAGCCCGAGACCGGCGCGGCCCGTCACCCGGGTCACCCACAGAAAGAGTAACGCGCCCAACAGCGCCGTCGGCAGCACACCCACCACCAAGGCGATGGCCACCTGCGCCAGCGCGAAGCGCACTTTATCGGCGTTGACGCCGCTGCCCTCCGCGCGCAAGGTGCCCTGAAAAGCGGCGCTGCCGGCCAACCGCGCGGTGAGCGCGTCTACACCCGGCGTCAGCCGCAACACGGCATACACCGGGATGCCCAGGAAAGCCACGCCCGGCGCTTTGTCGCTGTAGTAGTGCCCGTTGACCTTGGCGTAATCCACGGTGGTGCCCAGATATTTGTCGATCTGGAAAGTGCCGTCATCCACCACCGCCACAACCATCTTCAGCCGCGAATCTTGGTTGGGGTCGGCCCAGCGCGGGAACACATACGCGTAGGTGATCAGCAGCATCCCAAACACCGCTGCTGCGATCAGCCGCTCTGGAGCGCTGGCCCAGGCCGACCACTGTTTTCGCCAGTTCATAGGTGTCTCACGGCGCGGCCGGCCGATAGATCGTCTCCAGCGGACGACAGGCGGCCCGATAATCGTAGGTGGTTTCTATCAGGCGCCGCCCCGCCCGACCCAGGGCGTCCGCCAAGGGGCGATCGGTCAGCAAGCGCACCGTTTCCCGCGCCAACGCCTCCGGTGTATCCGCGATGAGCACGTGCCGGCCATGTTCCACAGCGATACCTTCACACCCCAACGAGGTCGTGACCAACGGCAGGCCGCGCGCCAGCGCTTCCAGGATCTTTACGCGCATCCCGCCGCCGGCGCGCAGCGGAACCACAAAAGCGGCGGCCTGCTCCAAATAAGGCGGCAGATCCGGCACGTAACCGGTGACGGCGATATCGGCGCCGTTGCAGGCCAGCAGTTCCTGCGGCGGGCGCGCGCCGATCACGTCCAGGCCCACGTCCGGAACCTGGGCGCGGATCAGCGGGTACACTTCCCGGATAAACCACAGCATCCCATCGATGTTGGGCGGCCAGTACATGGTGCCCACATGCACCAGCCGGCGCGCGGCCGGCCCGCGGGCGACCACCGGCAGATCGTCCACGTCGACGGCGATGGGGATCACGGTTACCGGCCGCGGCCCGCCGGCCGCTTCCACCAGCGCCGCGCGATCCTCCTCGCTGACGGCCAGGACCGCGTCAAACTCGCGTACTAATCGGCCCTCATAGGTCTTTAGCAGTCGCCAATCCCGTTCCAACAGCAGTCGGCGCGGCCCAGCCGGCATCGTGGCCGCCAATCGGCGATAGAGTAACCAGAGCGCGTTGTGAGCGTCTAAGACCAGGCGGGCGCCGGGCACGCGCGCCGCGAACTGCGCCATGTTGAGCTGGTCGGCGTGGACCACGTCAAAGCGCGTCTCCGCCGCCACCCGCGCCACCATGGCCCGCATGGCGGCGCGGTCGTCCCGCACCATCATCCAGGGCTGGCCGGTCACTAGGCTGCGCACCAAAGCCAGGCCATCTTGCAGCGGCGACCGAGTGATAGGCACCGGGTGCACGGCCTGGCACAGGCCACGCAAATGCTCGACCTCGGCCGTCTGATCGCCGCGCACAAATGACACCAGCGTGACCGCGTGGTGGCGGGCCAGATACTTGAGCACGTTCCAGGTTTTTACCTTCGGACCGCTGTCCGGCGGATAAGGCAGAACCTGTGTCAGGAGTAAGACATTCATGGGGCGATGATAGCGGGCCGGCGGACCGGCGCAAATAGGTCAAAAGGCAGGGGCGCGGGTGTTACACGTCCCGCAGTTTTGCGGCCAAAGCGCGGAACGGGACCACCGGCCGGCCGCGCTGTCCCCCGCTAACCAGCCGCAGCCCGCCATGCAGCGCCGTCTTGAGTGCCGCGAACGCCAGAATCAGCGCTTTGAGCGCGCCCGCTGCGGCGGCGCCATAGGCTTTGCGAAAAAACCGCACCCGGCTGACATACAAATCGCCTTCCCGTTCCGGCCGCCGGGTGCGGCTGCTGGCGCTCCCGACATGCGTGAGGCGCGCGCTGGGGTGATACCAGACCTGCCAGCCGGCGTGGCGCAAGGCAAAACACAAATCCACGTCTTCGGCGTACATGAAGTAGCCTTCATCCAGCCCGCCCACCGCCGTATACGCCTCCGGCCGGGCCAACATACAGGCGCCTTCGACGTAATCGACGATCTGCGGACCGCGGGCCTCGTCCGGGCCGCGGCTGGGATAAGCCGGACCATAGGCCAGGCGCCCCAGGCCGGACAGGATCAAAAACTCGCGGCCCAGCGTGGGGAACGGCGTGTGCGAAGCCTGAAAGGAGCCGTCCGGGTTGCGCAGGTGGGCGCCGATCAGGCCGGCGCGCGGCTGGGCCTCAGCCAGCGCCACCAATGCCGGCAGCGCCCCGGCGTGCGGGAAAGCGTCGCTGTTCAGCAACAACAGATAGCGGCCGGTGGCGGCCCGCGCCCCCTGATTGTTGGCGCGGGCAAAACCGACATTCTCGGCATTGGCGATCAGGACCGCCTGCGGAAAACGCGCGCGCACCAAGGTTACGCTGTCATCAGTAGAGGCGTTGTCCACCACAATTAGCTCGAGCGCGAGGCCGCCGGCCTGGGCCAGCACCGTCTCCAGGCAGCGGGCCAGCAGATCCCGCGTATTCCAATTGACGACAATCACCGACACATCAGGCACGGCCTAACTCCAGGGCCGTGGGGCGCGTCAGCTGATCAATAACCGGGATCGCGCCCATGAACAAGAAACTATACACGGCATAGTCAAAGCCGGCGATGGTCTGGGTGTACGCGAACGGGAAGACCCAATCGCCAAACGCCATCGCCACCAAACAGGCCATCGTGCCGGCGAAGCTGGCATTGGCCAGCCCTTCCAAGAAATCACCGCGCCCGCGCAGCCGGCGGGTGAGCCGGAAACCCATCCACGCCAGCCCGCCAAAGAAAACCAGCATCGGCACAAAGCCCACAATCCCGTTCTGCGCCAGCATATCAATATAGTTGTTGTGCGTGGCCATCGCGTCGGCCGGGAAATACGACATGTAATAGGCGGCGTACCCGGCTGGGCCGGTGCCAAACAGGAGATGGTCGCGGGTGATGCGCCAGTTTTGGGCCCAGGCCGCCAGCCGCGTGCCGCCGCTCTCTTCGTTTTCGGCCGCGAAAGCCTTTTCAAATTCGCTGTAGTTGACGACCGCAAAGATGACCACGCCCAGCAGCATTAGTGCCACCGCCCGGCGTGAATGCTGCCAGATCAGAACAGCCAACACCACTAAGCCCGGCAGCCAGCCCGCCAGCCAACTCGTGTGCAGGATCAGGCCCCACACTACGTAGAGCAGCGCCATTACCGCCGCCAGCACACGCCAGGCCCAATGCCAGCGGCGGCAGTACAGTGCCAGCCCCGCCCCCAGGGCGATACACCACATAGTAAACAGCCCGCCGACGTTGATGACCAAGTTGCCGATACTGGCCGGGATCAAGTCGTAGCGCGCCACCAGCCCGAC
>JAGOBN010000116.1 GCA_017999235.1 Anaerolineales bacterium
GGACACCATGCTGCAGGCTATCGCCGGCCAGCACCCGGAACTGCCCACCATCGAGCGCGATCATCTCTTTCACGTGAACTACGGCGATCTGCTGCAGTGGGCCACGCGCGTCCCCGGCCGCGTGCTGGGTGCCTGGTCCCACTATCTGCGCAACGTCAGCGACATGACGCTGTTCGATCTGGTCTGGCAGCTCTCCGAGGCGCTGCCGTCCGGCCTGTACGACAACGCCCCGCTCGAACGCTACGTCCGCCAGACCATCCGCGCCTACGGCCGCAGCAACCACTTCGCGGATCTGGACCACGAGCTGCACATCATCGCCACCGACCTGGACACCAGCGACCGGGTGGTCTTTGACCGGGATTACTCCCAGCGCATCCCGATCTCGCGCGCGGTGGCGGCCTCCACCGCGATCCCGGTCTTCTACAAACCGGTGCGGATCGGCGGCCACGATTATGTGGATGGCGGCCTGCGCGGCAACGCCAGCCTGGATGTGGCCATCGAGCACGGCGCGAACCTGGTGGTGTGCATCAACCCCATCGTGCCATACGACAACGGCGACCGGGCCTCCATCCCGTTCTTCGGCCAGGACGGCGGGTATCTCAGCCAGAAGGGCTTTTCCGCCGTGGCCTCCCAGGTGGGGCGCATCAACAGCCACGCCGGCCTGCATTACCACATCAAACAGCTCCGCAAGACCCGGCCCGAGGTGGATATTATCCTGATCGAGCCCACCACCACCGATTACCAGATGTTCTTCTACAACATCATGCGCTATTCCGCGCGCCTGATCGTGGCCCGGCACGGGTTTGAGACCGTCAGCCTGCGGCTGGCGGAGCAGCTGGATTTTCTGCGCGATATGCTGGCCCGCCACCACATCCCCATCTCCCAGCGCCTGGTGCTGGAGGAATTGGCCGAAATCCAGCAGGCGGATTACCACCCCAGCGTCATCCGCCGGGTGCTGGCCTCGCGCGCGGCCGCGTTCCGGCGCCAGCAGACCAGCCGGCGCAGCGCCCCGGTGGGCGACCTGCGCCAATCGCTGCACGCCCTGGATGAAGCCCTGGAGGATTTCCGCCTGCCCGAGCCGGCCTAAATCCGCGCCCCCAAATACAAACGGGCGGCCCGCCGCGAGGCTGGGGCCGCCCGTTGTTGTTTAAGGCCTGGCCGCGCTTACATCAAGTTCTGCTCGCGCAGCACCTCCGGGTAGATCAGCCGGCCGGCGTCCAAGACCGTGGCCAGCGCCGAGAGCTTCCAGGTGGGGCCTTTCACTTTCACCAGGCCGCTCCCTACCGCCTTTTTCAACGGCAGGGAATCCAGCAGAATCAGGTGCAGGGTATCCGTGGCGAGTTCCACATCCAGATCCGGCCGCACCAGGGCCGGGCCGTAGTGCGCCTGGAATTGGCCGGGCCGCCGGCCGTCCAGCAGCACCTCGGCGGCCGGCGCCGTGCACTTCAGGCGCAGCGCCAGACGGGCCGTGGTGAGGGCGCGATAGGCTTCCGGCGTGGTCTCCAGCCGGGTGAACACCTCGCGCAGCGAGCCATACAGGGTGATTTCGTCGGGATAGAAAGGCATCGGCACACCCCGGGAATCAGGCCGGCGGATGAAGCATCCGCCGGCTGAAGAAATTGCGCTGGATTATAGGGGCAAGCGCCTCAGCCTGTAAAGACAGACCGCCGTTTGGCCAGCCGGGTGTGCAGCATCTCCTGCACCACATTCCGCACCTGGTCGGTGAGCTGGGAGACCAGCATCAGGTTGTTGGCGGCGCGCGGCCCGTAGTGGGCGGTGGGGATCGGCGTGCCGATGTCGATATACCACTTGGTCGGGAGCGGCACGAAGCCCAGCAGCCCCAGCCACGGGAAGGTCAGCGAGATCGGGAAATACGGGAAGCCCGTCAGCTTGGCCAGGGTGGCGGATTTGTGCAGGGAGATATAGGTCTCTTCCGCGCCCACCACCGCCACCGGGATCAGCGGGGTCCCGGTCCGCAGCGCCATCCGCACAAAGCCGCCGCGTCCGAAGCGGGCCAGCCGATAGCGTTCCGTGTACAGCTTGCCCACCCCTTTGTAGCCTTCGGGGAAGACCGCCGTCAGCTCGTCCTGCTCGAGGAGCCGGGTGCCATTGTCATCGGTGGCCAGCACCTGCCCGCATTTGGTGAGGAAATCCGAGAGAAACGGCAGGGTCGGGAACCAGGTGGCGTACAGCGTCCGCACCAGCCGCTTGGCGGGATGGTGGTTCAGGATGCCGGTCCCCAGCATCATGCCGTCAAACGGCAATTGGCCGGAGTGGTTCACCACCAGCAGCGCCCGGCCGGCCTCCGGCACGTTGTCCAGCCCCGTCATCTCCACGCGCCAGTAGGTCTGGTACAGGAAGTTGGCAAACGGCAGGACGGCGTCCAGATACTCGCGATCCAGCCCCCACTCGTCCGTCTCATACTCGCCCGTCATGCGGCGCTTTAAGATATCGGCCTGATACTGCACCGAGCTGTTGAGCACGTACCAGATGCCCTTCCAGGTGTCCGCGTCCAACAGGTCATCGCCGAAGAAAGTGCGGACCTTGTCCAGCAAGCCGCGCCGCAGCGGGCCGGGCAGCGCGTCCGCGCCTTCCTCCAACATCGCCAGCAGCCGCTCCGGGGAGAGCGCCGCGGCGTAGCCGGGGCTGAGCGCGCGCAGCCGGCCGATCAGGGCTTCCACTTCGCCCAGCAGCTGCCGGCGCAGACCCGGATCCGGGCTGTCTTCCGGCTCCGGTTCGGGCGCGGCCTCATCCGGCGAGAAGTCCAGGGGCTCCGGCTCCGGCACCTCCAGCCGGGGCTGCCGGCGCCCGCGCGGCTTGGCGGTCTTCGCTTTGGCGGCTTTGGATGTCGCCGGCTTGGGCTTGGCGGCCTTGGCGCGGCGCTTGGGCGGCGCGGCGGGGGTCACCGGCTCATCCAGCGCGTAGGCGTCCGGGCCGCCATTTTCGCCGGGGGTGTCCGCGAGCGCGGCCACCGGTTCGGCCGTGCCATTAGGCGCCGGCGCCGGGCGGGAGCGCGGTTTGCGCGCGGCCGGCTTGGGTGCGGCGGCGCGGCGGGGGGAGGAACGTTTCTCAGCCATCGCGGTTCGGCCTCCTCGACCGGGTTAGGCGTTCTTCCGGGCCGCCGGGCGGGCGCGGCGCGGTTTCGGGGCCGGCTCAGCGGCGGCCGCCGCTTGCTCGCGGGCGCGCTGGCGGCGCTCGATGGTTTCCCGCAGCCGTTCTTCCTCTTGCTGGCGGGTGAGCGCTTCGGGGATGTAGCGCCGCAGCCGGTGCTGGCTGGCGAATTCCCGCAGAGTCTCCTCCGCCGAGTACTGCGGCGTGAAGCCCAGCTCGGTGTTCATCTTGTGCAGATCGCCCACGCACGGATAGCGCAGATAATCCAAATCCAGCGGCGCGTAGCGCGGCCCCAGGGCCGTGACGCTCAGATAGGCCAGGGGATGCAGGACCGGGAGCGGCAGTTTTCCGGCCAGGCCCATCAGCTTCCACAGCGGCATGGCCGGCGCCGCGCCCACATTGAAGGCGCCCGGCGCGTCGTGGAGCACCGCGTGCGCCAGCGCCGCCACCGTGTCCCGCTCGTGAACGATCTGCATCATCGGGTCAAAGCCCAGCAGCGTCAGCGAGTCATCCTCGCGCAGGAAGCGCGTCATGGGCGTGCTGACCTTCGGCCCCACGATGTGCGCGAAGCGCAGGACGGTGAGCACCAGATCCGGCACTTGGCGCTGCAAGCCGTTGCAGAACGCCTCCAGCTCCACCATATCCCGCAAATAGCCGTAGGTCTTGGCCGCGTGCTGGGGATGGTCTTCGCGCAAATACAGGGAGTTGGTGGGCTGCGCGCCGTAGACCATGGTGCTGCTCTTCACCACCACTTTGCGGACGCCGGCCTCGGCGCAGGCGCCCAGGAACTTCATCGCCCCCATCACATTGGCTTCAAAGTCGGCCTCGCTGGGGCGCGTGTGCTCGGTGAATTGCAGGTGGCAGACGCTGTCCAGCTTCTCGGCTTTGAGCAGATCCACCAGGACAGCGTTGTGCAAGTCCGCCTGGACGAAATCCAGGCCGCGCAGTTCGGTCTCGGGCGGGTTGGCATCCAGGCCAATCACGTGCAGGTCGGCGGCCTGGTGCTCGAGCAGATAGGCGGCCAGCCGGCCGCCCCAATAGCCGGCCACGCCGCTGATCAACACGTTCCGTTGGTTGGTCATGCGTCCTCCTTGTCGGCGGGGCGGGGCCGGGTCAGCCACCAGGCGCCCGCCAGCGCGGCGCCGGCCGCGGCCAGCCACAGCCACTGGTTCGGCCGGCGGCCGCCGGCCGGCACGCCCTTGGCCATCGGCGGCAGGGCCGCGATGCGGCGGCCGGCTTCGGCCCGCGTCTGTTCAAAACGCGCCGGATCCTGGCGCAGGGCCTCGGCCAGGGCGCGCTTCTCGGCCACGTCCTCATCGGTAATGTACTTGCCAAAAGAGCGGAGGCCGGCGAGCTGGAAGTGGTGCTTTTTGAACAGCTTGTAGATTTCTTTAACGCGCTCCAGTTCAATATTACGCCCGAGCGTGTAATCCTCAAAACGCCCTTCCATCGCCAGCAGGCACGTTTCCGCCAGGCAGGCGTAGGAGGTCTTGGGCGGCAGGCCGATGTCGTAGCCAAAGTCCACGTCGCCGGGGATCAGCACCTCGCCGCTCTCGATCACCAGCACGTCCGGGCGCAGCGCGGCCTCGGCCGGGTTGATGTCCGGCGGGCGCGCCACGTCGCAGACCACGGCACCCGGCTTGCACTTGCTCAAGTCGATCACGCGCTGGCCGAAGGCCGAGGTGGCCGTGACGATCAGATCGCAGTCCCCCAACGTCTCATCCGCGCGGGTGGCGATGGTGACGCGTGCGCCCGGCGTTTCGGCCTGGATCTTGCGCTTCAGCTCGATCAGCCGGTCCGGCTCGATGGAGACCAGCACCACATCGTGGATGGCCTGGGCCAGCAGCCGCGCGCACACCGAGCCGATGGAGCCGGTGGCGCCGATGACCATGGCCTTGCCCTTGGTCAGGTCGGGCGCCCCCATCTTGAGCACCGCCTGCTTGGCGGCCTCCAGGGTGGCGGCCACGGTCAGGCTGTTGCCGCTGGTGATGGCGATATCGGCCTCGTGGGCCACGGTGATGCCGGCGTCACCCACCACGCTGGTGAAGGCGCCCAGGCCCATGATGCGGGCGCCCCGCCGTTCGGCCATGCGCGCGCACTGGTTCAACTGCTGGTAGGTGAAGCGCTCGCCGTGGGACATCATCTGGCGCGGCGTGGCGCCCAAGGAGAGCAGCACGCCTTCCACCCGCTGGCCGGTGGCAGGCGATTGCGCCCCGGTGATGCGCGAGATATCCATGGGCGGCATGTAGGCGGCGACGGCTTCCACCAGCTCGTCGGGCAGATAGCGCGTCCAGCGGAAGAGCTTGTGTTTATGGATAAAGTTGATATTGAGGGGATGGATGACGAAGGCAAAGCGGTTCACGCCCGCGTCTTCCGGCCGCAGGTAGCGCACGGCCGGCCGCCAGTCCAGGTCCGCAATCAGGTCCAGGTAGGTGTTCTCGTCCAGCGGCAGGCCGGGGTTGGCGCGCAGCGCCACCAGCACCGCTTCCAGCGTGGCCGCCGAGTGCCGGCTGAGATCCGGCTCCCCCAGCGGCGGCATGAGGGTGACCAGCAGCGCCACCCCGCGCCGGCGCAAATCTTCCACGGCCGCGTCGTCGGCCCATTCCACCACCACCGTCTTGCGGTCCAGCCGCGCCGGCGCGTAGCGCCGGATGGCGCCGATATCGCCGGCCAGCACGTCCGCCCACTCAAACGGCGCCGGCGCGCGCGGCGTTGGCAGACGGCGGGGGCGGTCCACCGCCTCGACCGCCTCCCCGTCCAGCGCCGGCTGCGGCTGCAGGCGCCGGAACGGAAAATCCTTGAGCCGTTCCAGGGTGGGGCCGGCCGCCTGCTCCAGGGTCTGCGGCGCGCCCACGCCCGGCACATCCGGCAGGGCAAAGTAGACCACGGGATCCGCATAGCGGATGGCGCGGCTGTGCTTGTTCAACGCCTGGGCCAGACTGGTGTGGTTGAGGCCCGGCACCATCAGGATGTGCTTTTCGGCGAAGAGGCCCGGCTGGGCCTGGTCCGCCAATTTGACGCCCCAGCGCTCCAGGCCGCCGCGCACCCCGCTGCCATCCACCACCGGCGTGGGGCCGGCGGCAGCGGCCACCTCCAGGCCCAAACGATGCACGACCGCCGCGCCGCCGAGCCGCAGCTGTGCCGGCAGGCCTTCCAAGCCGATGGCGTCTGCCTGGCCGGCGGCCTGGGCCACTAACGCCCGGGCGCGGGCCGGGTCTCCGCCGCAGCCCGCCCGCCGCACGGCCACGCGGTGGCCGAGAAACGTCAGCGTCTGGAGCGTGTCATCGTCGCCGAGGTGAATCACCAACACTTGCTTCATAGGGGGCGACCTCTAACTCTGCCAGCGCCGGCGGGCCGGCGGGCGTTTATTTGACGATCATGCCATCCAGGCCCTTTTCTTTCAGCAGGACCGGATAGATCTTGTACAGCGGCTCGACGGCCGGCAGCAGCTTGAGCACCTTGGGGAGCGGCCCCTGGACCACGATGTCCTTTTTAGCGATGGCGCCCAGCAGATTGACCTTGCCGTGCCAGAAGGCGTGCGAAGTGTCGGCCTTCATCGTCATCACCACATCGGCCGTCAGTTTGGTGGGGCCGTGCAGCACATCCACAAACGCGCCCGGCTGGGTGGGCTTGCTTTTGGCGTTGATGGTGGTCACCGCCTCCGGATCGGAGTAGCGGAACTGGATGACGATGCCGGATTTGGCGATCTTGGGGCCGATGTTGGGATCGACTTTCGCGCGGTCCATCAGCGCGCCGACGGTCGCATAGAACTGTTGGCTGTCCTTAAAAACGCCCATGCTGAAGTCTCCTTAAGTTGGATTGGCGGCCGAGGCTAAGTTGGCGAACCAGGCGGTGCCTGCGGGTATTGTGAACGGAATGGGCCGGCACTTCCAGTGACTTTCGACTACCACCCCGCCGGCTAAACATCCGCGAGTGTACCACCCCGGCGCCCCTACCCGCCGAAGACGGGCCGGCGCGCCGGGCCACAAGAAGTGCTTGACTCTCATGACGCACCGTGTTATATTTTGTATGACGCAGCGCGTTATCAAGCCGGCGGACAGCCGGAACCCCTACCCACCAAGGCTGAAGGAGGCCTGACATGAGCACCAAGAAAAAGATCGCTGAATTGGAAGAGATCGCCGAGATGGAAGAAGAAGCCCGCGGCCGTCTGTTTGACGCGGCCCGCAAGGTCCTGCTGGCCGGCATCGGCGCGGTGGCCCTGGCCCAGGATGAAGCCGAAGATTTCGTCAACCGGCTCGTGGAGCGCGGTGAGATCGCCGAAAAAGACGCCCGCAAGCTGATGAAGGAAGTCACCGAGAAGCGCACCAAGCGCGCCGAGAAGGAACTGGACAAGCGCGTCGAGGAACTGCTGGAGCGGCTGAATGTCCCGTCCAAGGGCGACATCGAGCAGTTGACCCACAAGATCAACACGTTGACCCACAAGATCGACGAACTCAAGAAGGCCCAGGCGTAAGCAGCCTGCTGCCCATCAGCTAGTTGCCGGAGTGCGTGGGCCGGCCCGCAGAGGGCCGGCGCCGCGCACTCCGCTGTTTGAGCCTATGCCCACCATCAAGCGCTACGCCAACCGCAAGCTGTACGATACCGCCGCCAAACGCTACGTCACGCTGGACGGCATCGCCGAGCTGATCCGCCAGGGCGCCGAAGTCCATGTGATCGACCATGCCACTGGCGACGATATCACGGCGCAGGTGCAGGCGCAGATTATTTTTGAAGAGGAAAAGCGCGCCGGCGGCGTCCTGCCGCGCACGCTCTTCACCGATTTGATCCAGACCAGCAGCCAAAAGCTCAACGCGCTGCGCCAGGCGCTGACGCCGGCCCAGAGCGCCGCCGCCGTGGATGGCGAGATCGAGCGCCGCCTGACCCTGCTCATCGAGCGCGGCCAGCTGGCCGAAGCCGAGGGCCTGCGCCTGCTGGATCTGCTGCTGGCGGCCGGCGCGCCCGCCCCGGATTTCACCGACGCCGACGTCGAGCGCATCATCCGCGAGCGCAGCCTGCCCAACCGCAAAGACTTGGAGCGCATCACGCGCCGCGTGGACGCGCTGCAATCGGAAATTGACGATCTGCTCCGCGCGCGGCCCAAGCCGTGACGGGGCATGCTTGACATCGCGGGGGCCGTCCAGCGCTCGTTCACCTTCCCGGCGCCCCGGCCGGCCGCGCGCGCTTACTTCGAAGACTTCCGCCACGTCCTCAGCCTGCTGCCCCATATCCGCCTGGTGCGCGCGCATGGCGCCGGCCAGTTCCGCGTGCTCTACCACACGGTGGAACTGGGCATTTACGAGATCCGCCTGTATTGTGATTTGCAGGCCCGCTTTGACCCGCAGCGCCACAGCCTCATCGTCACCCCCCTGCGCGGGATCCCGCCCGTCAAGCCCCGCGTCACGCTCACGTCGCTGACCGCCCAGGGCGAATACCGCAGCACCTCGGTATTTCACAGCGCCGGCGACGCCACCCAGGTGGACTACCACTTACGCCTGAACGCCCGGCTGCCCAAACCGCTCGGCCTGAATTTGCTCGCCGACCAGACCGTGGAGCGCATGGCCCACCGGATTGTGATGGGGCGCATTCACGAGATCGCGGACGGCTTTATCGAGCGCAGCCTGGCGGATTACCGCAAGCAGCACCGCCGCCGCCCATAGCCGCGCCCGCTACCCCGCCGCCGGCTCCGCCAGCGCGCGCCAGATGGCGGGCAAGGCCGCCTCCGCCGCCCGCACGCCTTGCGTCAGCGCCAGACGCTGCGACCGCTGATCAAAGCTCACGTAGCTGGCCGGCCGCAAGTCCGGCGAGATCAGCAGATCCACGGCCTCCAGCCCCCCGCCCGACCGCCGCACAAAGTTCTCCAACATCGCCAGGCTCGTGGTCAGCGGCCCGGCCACGGGAATCGCGCCCGGCCCGAATAAATCCACGCCGATCACGTAGTCCGCGCCCAGGGCGCGCGCCGCCGCCGCCGGCAGGTTGTTCGAGGCGCCGCCATCGGCATAGCGGCGGCCATCAATGACCACCGGCGCCACCAGGCCCGGCACCGCGCAGCTGGCGT
>JAGOBN010000117.1 GCA_017999235.1 Anaerolineales bacterium
GATCAGCAACCAGCAATGGGCTGTGGCTCTTGAAGACTTCCGCATACGCGACGCCGAAGATTCGGCCCATGTGCAAATCTTCAGCCTCGTACAGCTCCAACAGTTGATCGCCCTGCGCTTTGAATAGCGACTGATATTCAGCCAGTGCCGCCTGTTTGACCGCGTAGGTCGCGCTCACATCCACCGCAAACGCATAGTCGCCCCAGGCCGGCTCCATCTTGCAGTGCGGGAAGAACAGCCGCGCCACCACCCACGGGTCCGTGCCGGCCAGGGCCTCACCGCCCGGTACCCGGTCCCAATTCTGGAGCCGCGCGTAGAAGACCGCGGCCGTGGCCAACGGCCCGACGGCGGCGTGATCCGGGTGGACACAGGCCTCGGTGGCTGCGAACACCGTGCGAGGGCGATGTTCACGGATGAGCTTGGCCAAGGCCAACCGGGTCGGGATGGTATCGGTGATGAAGCGGTCTTGCTGATCCAGGATCAAACGGTCCGCGCCTAAGCGCTTGGCCGCGCGCATGGCTTGCTCACGCCGCACGCCGGCCGGCGCGTAGTCGGCCGGCTCGCCATCGCACAAATCCACGATCAGCGCGGTCTGGCCGGCGGCGGTCAGCTTCGCCAGGGTGCCGCCCATTTGCACTTCAGCATCGTCGGGATGTGCTGTAATAATCAGGAGGTCATATGGCATAGCGACTCTCTCAAGCCAGCGCCGGGGTGCTGAGTCGCGTCGTGATCTCAAACTGCGGCGGATGCTCGAAGTGCTTCTTGACCGCGCACTGCTCGGCCGAGCGGATGACGGCCGCGCGATACTTCTCAGGGAAGTCCGCCGGCAGCTCGATCTCCAGGCCCACCTTGGTAACCAGATGGGTCAGCGGATCCACCTCAGTGTGCTCGATCAGTCGGACGCCTTCGGTAGGCAAGCCGCGCTGCTTGCAAAAGCTCAGCACATAGATCCCGGCGCAGGCCCCGATCGAGGCCAGAAACGTCGCAAACGGCGTCGGCGCCGAGCCGTCACCCCCACCTTGCGGCGGCTGATCCGTATGAATGGTAAACGAGCCGAAATGGGCGTCCACGCGGGCGCCGCCCGGGAAGTCAATCATAATTTCCACGCAATCACCTCTTGATCCACTATTCCTTATCTATCAGATGCGGTGCCAGACTAAAGGTGACAGGCCTTTACAAACCAAAGCCGCGCGCGTCTTCGCTTTAGCTCCAAACGTAAGACTGCTGGCACGCCGGTCCGCCCTGACCCGTGGCGACTGACCAACTACCTGGCGAAAGGCTTTCAGGCGTTGGGTTGATTTCTCTGGTGCTCGACCTCAGGGGAGAACATACGCCAGCAGCACGGGCCGGTCACAATCATCTTCCTGATGGAATGTACCAGCCGGGTTTTGATCCGCCCAAAGCTTAAGTTCATCCATCCGGGTGGGAGGGGAAACAATCACTACCCGTGAACGTGTAGTTAGGAGATTAGCTGGCTCCGGGTAGTTGGTTACGGCCAGGTCGCGGCTCAGGAAGTCCGTGGAAGCATGCGTCCCGTACCGGAAAATGTCATCACTAAGCAGATACACCTTGGCCTCACGATCCACCGTGCTGAGATAATTCCCTAAATATGAAGCAAAGCGCGTCTGCGTATCCATTCCAAACTGACAGCGTCGGGCGAAGTCGAAATAATAGCTCCGCACATTCAACAGCAGCACCGCCAAGGCCAAAAAGATGACCAGTCCCGTGCGCAGCCTAGCGTGGCCCGGCTGATCAGGCAACAACATCCCGCCCATCTGCCCCAATCCCACCGCCGCCAGTGCCATCGTTGCGGGCAAAGCGACCAGCATACGATAAGAGTCGGCCGACGGCGGAACCGCGAACACACCGATCGCCACGGTCAATGACCAAAACCAGCCATTCAGCAATAAATACTTCGGCTCGCGTGTCCGCCAGAGTGCGTAGCTCAGGCCCAAGACAAAGAGTGTCGCTGTCATGAAATCCAGCAGCGGTATCCGGGCCCCATAAAAATCAATCGCAGGGTAGTAGACTAAGGTCAGAGATGCATGCGTGACCCGTCCCGCCAAAATCGTGAAGGCAGCTTGACCTGTTTCCGCCATGGTCCTCGTCAGCCACCCAGACTGAAAGGTCCCATCGGTGTTCAACCGCGCACAGAACTCGTTAGGATTCACGACGGCATTGGTTACCTGCGGCAGAGCGGTCACCCCAAAACCCAATCCCATCACCCATAGCGAGCGCGTCGCTCCCTGCACCAGTGGCCGGCACAGCCAGGCCGCGATCAGGAGGTAGACCACCACCAGCCCGACGATAATTTGAGCGCTGACGTAAATGCTAAGGTGTGCGCCCAAAACAAGCCCACTGGCGGCCAACCGGAGCCGACTCCGTCGCTCCAGGCCGCTGATGAAGAGGAACAATTCAAGCGGGATCAGCCACGCCTCCTGAATATAGGCAACGTCAGCGATCCGACTAAAGTGGATGTGGGCGTGGGACCAGGCCAGCAAAGCGGCCGCGACCAATCCTACCCAAGGGCCAGCAAGATAACGCGCGCATAGATACAGACTCGGGATCGCCAGGATCCCGCCGATGGCTGGCGCCAGCCGCAGCGCCCAAGGCGTACGCCCGAAGAGTTCCAGAAACAAACCGATGGTCTGTACATACAAGCCTCCGAAATTCTCAAACAGTGCAAATGGGTTGGCCTGGGTACCACGTCCGGCCAGCAGGGCCGCCTGACCTAGTCGACCCTCATCACCATCGATAACCCGCGGCACGCTTCCGAGTTGGTAGAAACGCAGCGCCACCCCGGTCGCCGTAATGAGCAGCAGCCCCAGCAACTCCCAACGATGAGTCCACCCCCAGGCGCGCCAACCGCCAGCCGGCAACGGCCCGTTGGCAAATGCCGCGATGTACAAACCCGCGGCCGCCGCCCACGCAATTAAGATGGGCAGGTAATTATTACGGCCCAGTCCAACCCAAACCCGATCCGCGATCGTCGCCAGGATGGATAAGCCGACCGCCGCCAGAATCAAAAGCGAACGCGTTGAGGGCGCCAATCGTTGCAGTCCACGGACAGCCCACTCGGGGGGAGAGCTAATCACCGTCCCGATAAAAATCAGCATGCCCATCGCTGACAGCAGCAGCCCCAGACCCAGGCCTTGCGGCGAAGCTAAGAAAGCTAGCTGGCCGGACGCTGTTAAGAACAAAGCCAGGCCGGCTAGAAAGAGGCGAGCGATATGTTCACTGGACCGATCCGCGACCGACATCGAAATAGTCTCCTGGGGAAAGCGATGGCCGGCGCGTCAGCGGAGGCCCCAATAGAAGGGTAAGACGACCAGAATGGCGGCCAGTACGACGGCGGTCAAGGGCAGCCCGACCCGCACAAAATCCCGGGTTCGATAACCGCCAGGGCCCATCACCAACCGGTTGGCGGCATGGGCGCCGGGCGTGAGGAAAGCCGTCGAGCAGCCCCAGGCCACGACCATCGCCAACGCGCGCGGATCCGCGCCGAGTAACGGGCCGGCCGCGATGGCCACCGGCGCGAGCACCACCGCCACGACGCGGCCGCCCACCACTTGCGTCAGCGCGACCGCCGCCATAAACAGGGCGGCCGCCACGGCCAACGGCCCCGCGCCGCCCAGCGCCCCCACCAGTTGCTGGCCTAGCCAGGCCGCCGCGCCGGTATCGGTCAGCGCCAGGCTGATCGGCAGGATGGCGGCGATGGTGAAGACGGTCTTCCAATCCACGGCGCGGTAGGCCCGCTCGATCGTTACGCATCCGAATAAGACCATGAGCGCGGCCGCCGAGAACGCGGCTTCGGCGATTGGCAAGATGTTCGCAGCCGGCAAGATCAGGGCTGCCAGCGCCAGTCCGATCGCCAGCCAGGCGCGCCGCGAAACAGGCGCCTCGTCAGTGTCCTCCTCCAGCACCAGGAAATCCGGGTCGCGCCGCAGAACCGCCAAGCGCTCGCGCCGGCCCTGCAGCAACGGGGCGTCGCCCAACCGCAACGGCAAGTCAGCCAGACCCTCCCTCAGGGTGGTCCCCTCTCGCCAGAACGCCAGGACCGTCAGATCGAACTTCTCGCGGAAGTTGATCTCGCGCAGCGTCTTACCCAGGGCGGCCGAGCGCGGCGCTGGGACGACTTCCACCAGGCTCACGCTGGACGAGGCTAGCCGGCCCTGCCAGTTGGGCTCCTCCGTGAAGATCAGCCCATACGGGGCTAGATCCTCGGCGTCCGTGAAACCCATGAAGAGCACCACGTCACCGGCGCGGACGACTTCGTCCGGCGCGGGCGCCAAATGGATCGAGCCCCCGCGCGCAAGGCCCACCACTGTCAGTCCCAGCCGGCCGCCCCATTGCCCGGCCACCAGGCTCTGATCGGCCAGGGGGGAGCCTGGCTTGATGTAGACGGCCTGCACCAACTCGGAGAGGCCGTACGTCTGCGAGAGCGGGCGCGGGCCGCGCGCGGCTTCCGCGCCGGGGCGCGGGTGCCGTGGCAATAGGCGCCGGCCGATGAGCGCCATGAATAAGATCCCGGCCAGTACGATTGGAGCGCCCGCGGGCAGGAAGTCCAGGACGGTAAAGGCTGGGAGCCCTTGATCGACCAGCGCCGCGCTTGCCAGGATGTTGGCCGTCGTGAACAGCGTCGCCATGCCGCCCAGCAGCGCGCCAAACGAGAGCGGGATGAGCAAACGCGCCGGCGGCACACCGACCTGCCGGGCCAGGACCATCACGGCCGGCAGCAGCATAGCCACCACCACAATCGTATTCAGCCCCAGCGACAGGGCCGCGGCCAGCAGCATCACGCCCAGCACCGCGCGCGTTTCACCGCCGGCCGCCAGCCGCAGCCAGTGGCGGCTCAGCAGCCGGAAAGCGCCGGTGGCCTCCAGGCCGGCCGCGATCATGTAGATGGCAATGATCAGGATGACGGCCGAGCGGCTAAAGCCGGAAAAGAGTGCCCCGAGGGGAACCAACCCGGCCAGGCCCAGCGCCATCAACAGCACCAACGCCACCAGATCCGAACGCAGCCGGCCCGTGGCGCGCAACAGGCCGGCGATCGACAGGAATCCGAGGGTCAAGGCGATCGGCAGCGTCATGGACAGCCATCCCGTTTGCATACCCGGGGCGCGGCCATCAATGCACGCCCCAGAACAACGGCAAGGTCACCAGGACCGCGATCAAGGTGGTCACGACCAACGGCAAACCGGTCCGCACATAGTCGCGGAAGGTGTAGCCGCCCGGCCCCATCACCATCACGTTGACCGGGTGCGCGAACGGCGTCAGCATGGATGTGCCAGTCGCCACCGCGATCACGAGCGCAAACGCGCGCGGGTCAGAGCCCAGCCCCTGCGCGGCCGCGATCCCGATCGGCACTAACACCGCCGGCACCGCCGATCCGCCCGGGATGAATTGGTTGAGCGCCATCGTCACCAGGAACAGGCCGGCCACCACCGCCAGCGGGCCGGCCGCACCCAGGCTCTGGGTGATCGCATCGCCGAGCAGTTTGGCCGCGCCCGTACTGCTCAGCGCCAGCCCCACCGGCAGCATGCTTCCCACCAGGAAGACCGAGCGCCATTCGATGGCCTGATAGGCCTCGTCCATTGTCAGGCAGCCCGTGAGCACCATCGCCAGCGCACCGAGAAACAGCACGGGCGCTGTTGGCCAGGGAGATACGACCGCCGCCACCAACGCGGCCGCCAGGATCGCCAGGGCCAGGCCCATCTTGGCCGGCCGGACCGGAGTGGTGTCATCGGTGGCCAGGACGATCCAATCTTCATCTGCCCGCAGCACGTTCAGCTTCTCGCGCGGGCCGTAGACGAGCAAGGTTTCGCTCCCCCGCAGCGCCAGCTCCCCGACGCCCGTGCGGTGCAGCCGGCCGCCATGCCACATCGCCACCACGTTCAAGCCATACTTGCTGCGGAAGTCGACCTACCGCAAGGTCTGGCCGATCACGCGCGCCCGGGGCGCGACCAAAACTTCCACCAGGGTGGTATCGGGTGCCGTCTGCAGCTCCCAGTCGACCGCCGGCGTGATCCGCACGCCCAGGTTAGCCAGGGTCGCCGCGCGGTCGGCGTGCCCGCCTACCAGGAGCACATCGCCGCGCTGCAGGGTCTCACCGGCCGCCGGCGCCGCCAGGCTGCGGCCGCCGCGCTCAATCGCCAGCACCGTCAGGCCCAACTGGCTGCCAATCCCGGTCTGCGCCAGGGTCTGGCCGATGAGCCCCGACGCCGGCTCCAGGTAGAGCGCGTGCAGACGTTCCGGCAATTGGTAGGCCGTCACCAGGTCGGCGCGGGCCTGATGCTGCTGGGCCAAATCTTCGGCCGGCGCGTGGTCGGGCAGCGAGCGCCGCCCGATAAAGAGCAGATAGAGATACCCGAGGACAGCCGCTGACCCGCCGACGGCGGCGAAATCGAACACGCCCAATCCGGGCAAGCCCGCTGTCTGCAGCACACCGCTGGCGACAATGCTGGCGGTCGTGAAGAGCGTGGCCATACCGCCGAGTTGCGTGGCGAGCGCCATCGGCAGGAGCAGCTTCGACGGGCTGATCCTCGTCCGGCGCGAGGCGTCCATCACCGCCGGCATGATCACGGCCGCCGAGGCGATGTTGTTCATAAACAGCGACAGGCCGGCGGCAGCGGCCATCACCAGCGCGCTCATCCGCAGCTCGCTGTTGCCGGCCGCCCGCACCAGCCACCGGCCAATCACGGCGCTCACCCCGGTCCGGAACAAGCCGCCAGTTAGGATCGAGACGGCGATGATCAGGATCACGGCCGAGCTGCTCAGGCCCGAGAAGGCCTGGCGCGGCGTCACCAGCCCGGTCAGGCCCAGGCTGAGCATGACCAGGATCGCCACCACATCAGCGCGCAGCTTCTCGCTCATGAAGACCACGATGGCCACGAGCAAGATGACAAAGAGCAGCAGGCTGGCGGCGGTCATCGTTTCTGGTCCTCGGGCAACTGAATTGGCTCAAGGGCAACGGTGGCGCGCCGGCGTTGACGCCAAGCTAAGGTCAGGCCGGCCGCCAAGCCCACGATGACGGCGAGGGATTGATTGACGTTGATGTCAAACCAGCCGCTGCTGTCCAGCCGGAGCAGTTCCATTCCGAACCGCACGCTGGAGTACAAGATCAGATAGAGCAGGAACTCATCGCCCGGGCGCAGCCGCTCCGGCCAGCGGCGCGGGATCCATAGCAATAGCCCGCACACCAACAGGTTGAGGAGCGATTCGTACAGGAAGGTTGGATGAAAATAGGCGAACTGGGTGTAGCCCGGCACGCGATGCTCGGGCGCGATATAGATCGCCCAGGGCAGATTGGTCGGCCGGCCATACAACTCTTGGTTGAAAAAGTTCCCCCACCGGCCGATCGCTTGCCCCAGGCTCAAACCGGGCGCGGCCACATCCACCAGGCCCGCCAGCGGAACCCGCTGGCGCCGCGTGTATAACCAAAGCCCCAGCAGGCCGCCCACGATCGCGCCGGGGATGCCCAGGCCGCCGTTCCAAATCTCCAGGATCTTGATGGGGTCGGCGAAATAAGCGGCCGTAGTCAGCCCGGTGGCGACGAGGCTGGGCGACGGCGTCAGCACGTGATAGAGCCGCGCGCCGACGATGCCGCCCACCAAGGCCCAGATCAGGCCATCCCAGACCAGGGCTTCATTGATGCGGCGGCGCCGGGCCTCGCGGGCCGCGAGGGCCGTCCCTGCCATGGCCCCCAGCATCAAGATGAGGCCGTAGAACCGCAGATAGAGTGGACCGAGATGAAGCCCCGCCGAATCAATCCACATGGCGTTGGCTTACTGTGGCTCGGTTTCCGGCTCAGGCCGGCCGCGCTGCAGGATGACAAACCCGCCGGCGTTGAGGACGCCCCACAGGTCGCTGGGTGTATCGCCACCACTGACCGTGCCGCTGCTGGCGCCACCGGCGGACACGATCACCCAATGCGCGTTGACCCGCCGCGCGATCTCCCGTTCGGCGGTCCGCAGGGCGGCTTCGTCCATTTGGAAGCGGACGATCTTAATCTCCTGGCTCATGCGCTGTCTCCTACCCGAGCGGCCGCTGCGGCTCGGGGGTGCGCTCGGCCGAATTCACGCTGCGCCGCAGCAATTGAGCGTCTAACTGGGCCGCGACCTGGGCAAACTCCCGGTCAAAGTAAGGGTAACTGAACCAGACCACCCCCAACCCAAACAACACGCCCGTCGTCAGGCGCATCCAGGAATTAAACGAACCGAGGGCATCGCCGGCATAAAAGCTGGCCGGCCAAGCCTGTTGAGTCAGCCCGCTCAGCCAGCTATTGGTATCTCGGAACCCATGGCCGAAGCCGGTCAGATCGCTCAGCAGATGGGTGCTGCCGTCCAGCCCCATCGGGATGATGGCAAGCAGCAGGAATCCCCACACCGATAACGCCGGCAGGCGCCGGCGCACCACGCCATATACCAGGCTGAAAAGGAAGAGGCTGGTGTACATCGCCACCATGCGGTCGGACCAGGCGACCTTCCAGCCCATCTGGCTGTTGCCGATAAATTGGCGCAACTGCAGGAGGTTATCGGTATTCGGCCAAATCGCCCCGATCTGGCCGAGCGAATACATGGACTGTGGGCCAAACAAGAAAAAGGATCTTTCGGGCAGTTGATGGCATTGCGACGCATATAGGCGGTAGATCAGGTCGGCCGACCGCACCCAGCCCCAGTTCATCAAGAGCGGCGCCAGCCACGGCAAGCCCGCGTAGCCGGCCCAGATCACACCGGCCAGCCCAAGCCAATGCCGACTGAGCCAGAGCGTGGAACGTTTGAGAGCCAACACGCAGGCTATCCGATCACTTAACCACCAGGACCGCGCACTCGGCGCGCTGGACGACCGCCATGCTGACGCTCCCCAGTGTCTGCCCCAGCCAGGTGCCGCTTCCCCGCGCGCCTACCACAATCAGGTCTGGCTTAACGGATTCCGCAACACCCAGGATCACGTTCGGCGCCGGCCCCTCCACCAGATTGGTCTCCACCTCACCAACCCCCATGTCGGATAAGCGCAGGGCCAGGTCCGCGACATGTGTCTGAGCCGCTTCGACGGTCCATTTCCCCTCGCGGCTCGGCGCGCCGCCGCCCTGGCCGCCCATTTCATAGACGCACAGCAACGTCACTCGGGCGTGATAGCGCACCGCCAGCGACGCCGCAAA
>JAGOBN010000802.1 GCA_017999235.1 Anaerolineales bacterium
ATCCAGGCCAACGGGGCGGCGCCGCGGGTCGCCCCACCGCGCGGCACCGAGGCAAAAAAACCCGCCCACCGGCGGCGCGGGCCGGCCGGCTCTAACCCCCGCCCGACCAACCCGCGCGCCCATGTTTGCGCCGCCTTCCGGACATCGTTATAATGCCCCAATCTCTCCAGGAGCGGCCAGCGCCGTGTTTGATACTCATAAAATCACCCGTTCGATGACCACCCGCCTGCAGGGCCAGGGCGATAGCAGTCTGCGGCCGGGCGCGATTCTGCAGAACCGCTACTCGATCATGCGCGTCCTGGGGGTGGGCGGCATGGGCTCGGTCTACCAGGCCCGCGATTTGCGCTTCCCCAACGTCACCAAATTTGTGGCCGTTAAAGAGATCATCAACATCGCCGATCCCAGCATGCGCGAGATGGTGGTCAAGATCTTCGAGCGCGAGGCCAATACCCTGGCCTCGCTCGACCACCCCGCCATCCCCAAAATCTATGATTACTTCAACCAGGGTGATCGCTCCTTCCTGGTGATGGAGTACATCGAAGGCAAGGACCTGGAAGCGCACCTGAACGACGCCGGCAGCGGCACCTTGCCCGAGGAAACGGTGGTGGAGTGGGCCATCGAACTGTGCGATGTGCTCTCGTATCTGCACAACCACAAAGACAAAGACGGCAAGCCGGACCCCATCATCTTCCGGGATCTGAAGCCCTCCAATTTGATGCTGGATCAGCACAACAGCATCCGCCTGATCGATTTTGGCATCGCCCGCAACTACACGGCCGGCCAAAAAGGCACCATGATCGGCACCGAGGGCTATTCACCGCCCGAGCAATACCGCGGCGAAGCCAGCCCGGCCGGCGACATCTACGCGCTGGGCGCCACCCTGCATCACCTGCTCACCAAACAAGACCCGCGCATCGAACCGCCCTTTTCATTTTCCGAGCGCCCGATCCGCAAAGCCAACCCGGCCGTCACCCTGGAACTAGAAGCGGTCATCAACACCGCGCTCAACTACAACCCGGCGGACCGGTTCGCCACCGCCCGGGCCATGCAAGACGCGCTCAAGGCCCTGCGCCGCCGCGCCTCCGGCAGCCTGGCGCCGCGGGCCGCCGGCACCGGCCGGATTGACCCCGCCGCGCTGACCACCGCCGCCAGCGGCCAGCCCGCCGCGGCCGCGCCGGCCCGCGCCGAGGTCACCCCGCTGTGGGTCTTCAAATGCGAGGATGAGATCCGCGGCGGGCCGGCGGTGGGCGCCAATGGCCTCGTCTACGTGGGCGCGTACGACAACAACTTGTACGCAGTGACGGCCGCGGACGGCAAGCTCTTGTGGAAGTACGCCACCGACGGCGGCCTGCCCGGCACGCCCGCCCTCCACAATGACTCCGTTTTTATCGGCTCGGAGGACCGCCGCCTGCACGCCGTAGCGGCCAAATCCGGCCGGCTGCAATGGACGTATTACGCGGACGGCGCCATCCGCTCCTCGCCGCGCGTGGCCGACGGCCACGTCTTCATCGGCTCAGACGACCACTACCTGCACGCCGTCAATCTGGCCACCGGCCGCAAATCCTGGCGCTTCCAAGCCTCGGAAGCCATCCGCTGCCGGCCGGCGGTGGCCAATGACCGCGTCTACTTTGGCTGCGAAAGCGGCGAGTTCTACGCCCTGGATATGCGCGGCGAACGCAAATGGCATTTCAAGGCCAAACGCGGCCTGACCTCCTCGCCGGTGCTGGGCAACAACACGCTGTACATTGGCTCGCTGGACGGGATGGTCTACGCCCTGGACGCGACCTCCGGCTGGACGATCTGGCGCTTCCGCACCAACAAGCCGGTGCTGGCCTCGGCCGCCGTGGACGGCAACCTGATCTTTATCGGCTCGGCGGACAATAACCTGTACGCCATTGATATCCGCACCGGGCGCGAGGCCTGGCATTTCCAAGCCGAAGGCCAGATGAACGCATCACCGGTCGTCCACAAAGGCGTGGTGTACGCCGGCTCGATTGACGGCGGCCTGTACGCGCTGGAAGCCGCCAACGGCAAGCTGCGCTGGAAATTCAAGGCCGGCGGACCCCTCACGTCCACGCCGGCCATCGTCAACGATGTGCTGTACGTTGGCTCGTTCGATCATCACTTATACGCGCTCACCGCTTAACCCGGGAGACGGTTGTGTTCGCATCTCTGCTGCAATCCCTTCGCCGGTTGTTTACGGGCGCCGGCCCTCAGCCGCCCGCCGCGCCCGAGGCTCCCACCAGCCCGCCGCGTGATCCGGACGCCACCGTGCCGCTGCCGGAGCTGAACACCCGGCCGGCCCCGGACGCTCAGCCGTCCCGCCTGCCCAAGCCCCTGGCCCAGCGCTTCACCGTGGGCATCGGCCAGGATGTGGGCCAGGTGCGGCCGCACAACGAAGATGTGCTGCTGACCTTCACCGGCGAGCTGGGCGGCCTGGAAACCATGCCCAACCTGGGCCTGTTTATCGTCGCCGACGGCATGGGCGGCCACTCTTTGGGCGAA
>JAGOBN010000803.1 GCA_017999235.1 Anaerolineales bacterium
CCGTAGTTCTGCAGGGGCTGGGCGGCGCCGCGCCGCGCGAAGCGCGCCACGGTCTCGTCCACGTCCAGCCCCAATTGGCGGATGAGGCCGATCTCGTCGATGAGCAGCCACTCCTCACAGATCAGGTTGGCTTTGACAAAGCACAGGGCCAGGCCGAAGCGCATGGCCTGGCGGCCGGTGGGCGGGCCGTAAACCCCGTGGCCGGTGTGGTGCATCAGGCTGTAGATCAGGTGGTTGGTGTAGAAGCCGGCCCGGTCGTCGCCGGCCCAGACCACGGCGTCGGCATACGGCCGGCGGTCCGGGAAGGCGGACATTGTCTGAATGGTGTTGGCCACCACCGCATCCCGGCCCAGGAACCAGCCGTCCGCCGTGTGGATTTTGGCATTATGCAGATAGTGGGTGTAGATCAGGCCGACGCCCCGCTCCTCCCAGATCCGGTGCGTGCAGGCGACGATGTACTGGACGATGTCGGTGTACTCGGGGTCGAAGCCTTCCAGGCTCTGGGTCCGGCCGGTCCCGGGGTTCATCAACTTGGCGATATCGGTGCTCTTAAGCAAGGCGAGCGTGGCGGGCGGCATGGCACATCAATCCTCAGGCGGCGCGCTGTCCGGGTTAGGGGGCCGGCGGCGGGGCCTGGCGCGCCAGGTATAAGCGCTTGAGCAGCGCCAGTTCGTTGAAGACCGTCCACTCTTCCACAAACCGCCCGTTCACGATGACGTGCTGGGTCAGGCCCCACAGCCGGAAGGGCACGCCGGTGGGCGCGCCGTAGATGCCGTAGCCGGAATGCGTGCCGACCAGGCTCCAGCGCATCGACGTCCGCCAGCCGCCGGTGGCCTCATCCACGTTCCAGAAAAGCTGGTCAATGCTGAAACGCGCGTCGGGGAAAGCCGCCAGCAGGGAGAGCGCCAAGGCCAGGTAATCGCCGCGCCCATAGCACTCGCGGCCGGAAGGGCCGTGAAAGAGCATGTTCTCGTGGACCACGTCGCGGACGAGGTTGAACATCCGCCGATTCCAGATCTCGTGGTAACTGCGGCGCACGAAGTCATCGACCTCGAAGCCCGTCCCGGACTTCGCTGGGGCCGGATACGGCTCGGGCGCGTACTGCCCCAACTGGAGTTCCGGGTCGCCGTAATTCTGCGGGGGTTTAGCGGCGTCGCGCCGGGCCAGCCGGGCCACCGTGGCGTCCAAATCCAGGCCCAGCTGGCGAATCACGCTGAGATCATCCCGCACCACCCACTCTTCGACAATCAGGTTCTCTTTGACCAGGCACAGGGCGATGCCCATGCGCGTGACCTGGCGGCCGGTGGGCGGGCCGTAGACCGAGTGGCCGGTGTTGCGGCTGACGTTGAAGATCAGGTGCGAGGTATAAAAGCCGTCCCGCTCGTTGCCGGTCCAGACCACGGCCGGGGTGGTGACGCGCGCGTCCGGGAACGCGGACTTGGTGGCGATTGAATCGCCCACCACTTTATCCCGGCCCAGATACCAGCCGTCAGCCGTGTGCACCTTGACGTTGTGCAGGTAATGGGTATAGATCAGGCCCATCCCGGTCTCTTCCCAGATCCGGTGCGTGCAGGCCACGATGTACTGGACGATGTCGGTGTACTCGGGATCGAAGCCGGCCAGCGCCTGGGTGCGGCCGGTCCCGGGGTCCATCACCCGCTGGAAATCCGTGCCGTGAAGGCGGACCGTCTGCTCCGGCGCCGCCGGGGAGGCGGCCACGGCCGGGCCGGCCGCGACGACAAACGCGTGCGGCTCAACGGCCGCCGGCGCGGCCGAACGCTTGCGGGCGCGCGTGGTCACTTCACCGCCCCCATGGTCAAGCCCTCGATGAAGTATTTGCGGATGGTGAAGGAGAGCACGAACATCGGGATCATCACCAGCAGGCCGATGGCGGCGATCAACTCCCAAGAGATGCCCTGGATGCCGATCGTGCGCGTCATGGCGATCTGCAGCGTGATGGTCTCCTGGCCGGCCAGCAGGAGCGCGTAGGTGAACTCGTTCCAGCACAAGATGAACGAAAACACCAACGAGGTGATGATGCCGGGCACGACCAGCGGGAAGGTAACGAACAGCAACACCTGATACTCGTTACAGCCGTCCACCACCGCAGCTTCTTCAATCTCGATGGGCAGGGAATCAATGAAACCGCGCATCATCCAGATCGAATAGGGCAAGGCCAGCGACAAGTAGACAATGACCAGCGCCCACGGCGTGTCGTACAGGCCCGTATTGCGGAACAGGTTGTAAAACGGCAGCGCAATCATCAGCGCCGGAATAAACTGGGTCGTCAGCACCGCCACCAGCAGCGTCTGGCTCCCGCGAAAGCGGTACCGGGAGAAGACATACGCGGCCGCCACCGCCAACGGGATCGCGATCGCCACCGTCACGCTCGAAATAAACAAGCTGGTGAAGAATTCATTCACGACGGCGAATTCGCCGACAAAAATGGTCCGGAAGTTATCCAGGGTCAGCGGGTTGAAGTACCGATTCGAATAGACATCCA
>JAGOBN010000118.1 GCA_017999235.1 Anaerolineales bacterium
ACCAGGGAGTGCGTGGGGAAATTTTGTTCTCTAGCTTTGAACACAATCTATGCTATCCGCATCTGCGGGGTGGGGGGCGGCGCTCGGCCGGGTCCAAACACGCAGCCCGGCCAGTGCCACGACCAAAATCACCAGCGCACCCATCTGGTTGGCCCGCCATCCCCCCGCCCAGACGACGCTGTCCCCGCGAAATGCCTCCAAAAACACCCGGCTCGCCGCCAGGCCGGCCAGGGCCAGCAGGCCGTTGCGCCCGCCGAGGTCGGCGCGCCACGGGCCAAACCAAGTCAGAGCTAACACCGCCAGCGCGGCCGCCGTTTCGTAGAGCTGGACGGGATGCCGCATCGCGCCCCAGAGTGAGACCGCCCACGGCACGGCGGCCGGCGCCCCAAAGGCTTCACCGCTCAGAAAATTCGCGGCGCTCAGGCCCGCGGCAAACACCGCCAGCGCCGGGGCCAGCGCATCCAGGGAGGGGCGCAGGCGCAGCCCCTGCCGCTGCCCGAGGACTAAGGCCGTGACCAGCCCAACCGCCAGGCCGGCCTCGGCCCACAGCGTGGCCGGCGTGAGGGCCAGGATGGCCCACGGATCGGCCTGGTAAGCCGCGCCATGCTGAAAGACATGCCCAGCGCGCGCGCCGATCACGCCGGCGACCAAGCTGGTGAAAGCCAGAGTGGTGAGGGCTTCGGCGGGCAGGCCCAAACGCAGCGCCCGGCGCTCCGCCAGCCAGATGCCCGTCCACACCGCCATCAGAATCACCAGCCCGGGCAGTTGAATGGCCACAGGGCCGATTTGCAGAATAGGGTACATCTCAGGGCGCCTCCGCCAGCAGGGCTTCCACCTGGGAGCGCAGCAAAGCCTCACTCAACGGCCCGCCAATCACCACCGCCCGGATGACGCCGCGCCGGTCAACAAAGAAGGTGGTGGGGGTGGCGCGCAGCTGATAAGCGCCGCTCATCTCGCCGGAGTGATCAAAGACCGTGGCAAACGAGATCCCCAGGCGATCGGCAAACGCGCGCGCCGCCAGTTGATCGTCTTGAAAAGTGGTGTTGACACCCAGGATCACCAAGCCCTGGCTCTGCAACGCCTGGTGCGTGCGTTCGAGCGCGGGCATTTCCGCCTGGCAGGGAACGCACCAGGAAGCCCAAAAATTCAGCACGACCACCTGGCCGCGCAAATCCGTCAGGGCCAGGGTGCGTTCATCCCGGGTGGGCAAAGAAAACGCCGGCGCGGAGAAGCCTTCGCGCGGGCTGGGCGGCGGCGCACCGTTGGTGGTGCCGGCGGGTTCGGCGCGCGTGGCGGCCGCCCAGCTCAAGCCCAGCACCAACACGCCCGTCACCAGCGGCCACCAGGCGCGGGAAAGGATCACACGCTCCCAGCGCTCCTTCACGGGTGTGCCTCCGCCGGCCAGGGTGTGATGGCGTGGCCGGCCAATGCGCCGGCGGCGTCATAGACCATGTGATACACCTGGGGTGGGGCGTGGCGCAGCACCGCGGGCAGGACCAAGTGCAGATTGCTCACGACGTCCGGGTGGCGCACCGCTTCGGCCTGAGGCCACCAGCGCAGCTCGCCTTCCGGTGTGAAGTGCGGGTCGCCGGCCGGCGCCTCCGCTGTAAACAGATAGAGGCCGCCATCCGCGATTTCAAAGCCCGTCCACGTCAGGGTGCCGGCGAACCGCGCCGTCGGCAGGCGGTATCCGGTCTCTTCCTCCACTTCCCGCAGGCAAGCGGCCAAGGGGGTCTCGCCGGCGTGCAGTTTGCCGCCGACGCCATTCCACCGGTCTTGATTGGGCGGGCGCCGGCGATGCAGCAACAGCACCTGATCGGTGCGGGTCAGGAAACACAGGGTGTAGGCGAAGGACGGCGGCATCATGCCGGCCATGATACCCGAAACTTTTGAGGGCCCCGCTGGAGCGGGGGGCTTATTCGTCGGGCAGCTCGATCTTCTCCGCCGCGCGTTGGCGCGCGCTTTCACCGCGCCGGTCGTAGTTGCTGGTGGTGACCGGCGAGCTGTGGCCCAGCAGCTTCTGGACGGTCACCAGATCGACGCTTTTGTCCAGCAAGTTGCCGGCAAACGTGCGCCGAAAATCATGCCAGGTGACGTGCTCGGCCAGCCCGGCTTGTTTGGCCCGCTTCGCTAAAAGCTGGGCCAGTCCTTCATCCGTCAAACCCCGCCCCGGCGCCACCGTGCCGCCCTTTCGCACCGGGCAAAAGAGCGGGCCGGCCGCGCCGCCGCGCGCCCTGCGCCACGTTTGCAGCCGCGCCTGCGCGTTGCGGTGCAGGTAGACAATCCGCACTTTGTTGCCCTTGCCGCGCACGCGGAATTGCCCCTGGCCCTCCACTTCTTTCCAATCCGTCAGGTTCAACGAACACAGCTCCGAGCGCCGCAAGCCCGTGGACCAGGCCGCCGCGAACAGCGCCGCGTCCCGCGCCCCGGCCGGCGTCTCATCTTGCGCGCATACCTGGAGCAGGGCGCTCAACTCGGCAGGGGCGATGTGCCGGCCCTTGGGCAGGCGCTGGCCGGCCACGTCATGCACCGCGGCCACGCGCGCCGCCTGGCCGGCCACCTCGTCGCGCTGTTCTTTGGAGAGATCGCGGCTCTCATAGGCCAGGTCGGCCATCCGGCGCGCCCACCAGCGCACGGCCGCCAGCGCCCGGTTGATGGAGTTGGGAGAACGTTTGTTCTTCTGCAGCCCCGCGGCGTATTCCTCAACCAGCAGCTTGGTGATGGGCCGGCCGGCGCGCCAGGTCTCAAAGGCTGTCAGGTCCGACAGGTACGCCCGTTGAGAATGCGCCGAGAGCAAGCGCGGGTCGCGCTGGAGTTCGGCTTCGATCCGTTTTAGGGTTTGTTCGCGGGCGCGCTTTTCTGACAGAGCTAGGTCGGTCATGGGCTTAGGCCTCCGGAAAGGGCTTTTGATTTATTATACGGGATAACTTACATTATCACAAGTAATAAATCGGCAGATTCCGGCGCACCCGGCCCGCCTCCGGCTGGCTTCAGGGTGTGTCCCGCAGTTCCAGAAAGGCGGCCACAACGTGCGGATCAAAGTGGCGGCCGGCCTCCGCGCGCAGATACTGCTTGATCTGGTCATCCGGCCAGGCCGGCCGATAAGGCCGGTCGGAGCGCAGCGCGTCCCACACATCCACCACTGCGAAGATCCGGGCCGCCAGCGGTATCTGCTCGCCCAGGAGCCCGCGTGGATAGCCGGCCCCGTCCCATCTCTCGTGATGACAGTAGGGAATGTCCAGCGCCGGCCGCAGGAAAGCAATCGGCGACAGCATGGCATAGGCCAACTCGGGATGCCGGCGCATCACCCCCCACTCCTCCGGGGTCAACGGCCCCGGTTTGAACAGGATGGCGTCTGGCACCCCCATCTTGCCGATATCGTGCAGGAGCGCACCACGCCGGATGTGCACCAGCGCTTCCGCCTCCACGTCCAGCGCGTGCGCCAGAGCGAGCGTCCGGTCGGTGACGCGCTGAGAATGCCCTTCCGTCTCCCGGTCCCGCAGATCCAGCGCCCGCGACCAGCCCGCGATGGTGGCATCGTACGCCTGGGTCAATTCGGCATTGGAGCGCTGGAGCTGGTCGAACAGCCCGACATTCTCCACCGCCAAAGCGGCTTGCCCGGCCAGCGTTTCGAGGTAATCCAGCCACTCGCTGTCGGGCCTCAGCGGCGCGCGATGAAAGACCTCCAGCACCCCTTTGATCTGGCCCCGGAAGATCAAAGGCGCGGCATAGTACGCGGCAAAGGCCTCCTCCGCCAGCGTGTCCGTGCGGGTCACCGGCTCGGCGGAATGGGCCAGGTCCGGGATGGCCACCAGCCGCCGGGCCTGAAGCGCCGGCCCAATCGGCCCCTCGCCCAGCGGGAAACGTGCTCGCTCAATGGCCCGCGTCCGGAAACCCCGGCTGGCGGTGTGTTCCAACACCTGTTGGCGCGCGTCAAGCAGCAGCACGGCCGCCGCATCCACGCCCAATTGGCTGAGAGTCTGATCGAGCAGGACGTTCAAGATCGGACGCAGTTCCAGGCTGGAGGCAATGGTCGCGTCCACCTGACGCAGGGCCTGCACATAGCGCAGGCGGCGCTGGGTTTCCGCAAACAGGTGCGCGTTCTGCAAGGCCACCGCCGTCTGGTTGGCAAACAACAGCAGCAGCCGCTCATCGCGGTCGGTGAAGGCCGCCAGCCGGCGGCTCAGAATGCCCAGGACGCCGCGCAATTGCCCCTGGTATTGCACCGGCACCCACAATCCGGAACGGAAACTCGGATCGACCATCACGTAGCGCGGGTCGGCGTACAGGTCGGAGACGCGCACGGGCAAGCGGGTTCGCACCACCTCGGCCGCGAAACTGTTTTCGCCTTCCAGCCGGGGAGCCAGGTCGTCCAGCCGCGCGCGGGCGCCGGCGCCGTGGCCCAGGTTGAGCTCGAATTTGAGCGTCTGCGCGGCGGCGTCATAGCGGAAGAAGCCCAGCACATCGGCGTGCAGAGCCTGGACGATGATTTTGGCGAGATACTCGAGCATGGCGCGCAGTTCGAGCTGGCTGTTCAGCGCCAGGCCGGCGTCATGCACCAGGGCCAGCTCGTCCGCCCGCCCGCGCACCTCTTCCAGGACCCGCGCGTTGTAGACGGCGCTCGCGGCATGGCTGGCCAGCAGAGTCAGCAGGTTGACGTCGGCCTCGCTGAAACAGCGGCCGGCCGGCTCGGTGTCATCAATTTGCAGCGCCCCGATCAAGACGCCGCCGGCCAGCATCGGCACGCACAACAGCGCGCGCAGCGGGATGTGGCCGAACTGGGCCGAACGGCCCTCCCAGGTCTGATAATCGTCCACAATCAGCGGCTGGCCGGTCAGCGCCACCCGCCCGGCGGCCCCCTCCCCCAGCCGCAGGCGCATGTTCGGCGGGATCGGCAGCCCCCGGACAACCGCGATTTCCAAATCGTCGGTCGTTGGATCATACAAGGCGACCAGCGCGCCGGTGGCCGGGATCAAATCCAAAGCGCGCGTGATGATGGTCTCCAGCAGCCAGGGCAGGTCTTGTTGAGCGGCCAGTTCGCGGGCGGTGGCGTGCAAAGCCGCAAACTCGTCGGCGCGGCGCCGGGTCTGTTCGTGCAGCGCCGCGCGCTGCAGCGCGTTGGCGGCGATATCGGCGATGGCCTCCAAGAGCCGCACCTGAACCGGCTCGATCGCGTGCCGGCTGCCCACGGCCAGCGCGCCCACCGTCTGGTGCTGGGCGATGAGCGGCACAATGGCCGCAGCCACCACCCCCTCCGCCAACGCCAGCCGCCGCGGATGGGGATCGTGCCGCACCGTGTTGCTGACATACGTTTGGCCGGTGGCGATCACCCGCCCGCTGGCCCCCTCGCCGGCCGGCAGGCGCTGGCCGACGGAAGCCTCCCAGTCCCCGCGCGCCAATTCCACCCAGGTCGCGCCGGTCTCTGGCTCCACACTCACCAGGGCCACATCTTCCACATCCAATAAAGCCCGGGCTTGATCCAGGATCACGGGCAGCATATCGGCGCGCGTCGCGGCAGCGCGCAGCGCCGTGCTGATCGCGACCATGGCTGCCTGCTGGCGCTCATGCTGCTTGCGGGCGGTGATATCGTCCTTGACGGCCAGGAAATGCGTGATGCGGCCGGCGCCGTCCAAGACCGGCGAGATGGAGGCGCTCTCCCAGTACAGTTCGCCGTTTTTCTTGCGGTTGTGGAACTCCCCGCGCCACTCGCCGCCGGCGGTGATGGTCGCCCACAGGCGCTGGTATTCCTCGGGCGGAGTCTCGCCCGATTGGAGCAGACGGGGGTTCTGGCCCAGCGCCTCTTCCAGGGTGTACCCGGTGGTCTTGGAGAAACCGGCATTGACGTACTGGATGGCGCCGGCCAGATCGGTGATGACGATGGAGGCCGGACTCTGCTCGACGGCTTGGGAGAGCTGGCGCAGCCGCGCTTCAGCCCGTTTGCGCTCGGTGATGTCCGTCACGATCACCTGGACCGCCGGCTGGCCTTGATAGGGCAGCGCCGTGGCCATCACTTCCACCTGGATGGGCGTGCCGTCCAGTTTGAGGTAAGTATCCTCAACCGGGTACAGTCCGGTTTCGCCCGCCAGCATCCGGCGGATGCGCTCCCCGGCTTCCACCAGCCCGTCCGGATGGACAATCTCCGCCAGCGACCGGCCGACGATCTCCGCTTCCGTGGCCGCGCCCAGCAACCGCGCGCCGGCCGGGTTGGTAAACACGATCTTCCCCGCCGCGTGCACGGCGATGGCCACCGGGGCCACCTCCAGCAGATTGCGGTAACGCGCCTCGCTTTCCCGCAGAGCGTCTTCCGCCCGTTGGTGCTCGGGGATGTCGCGCAGGGCGGCCGAATTCCACGCGCTCACCCGCCCCGGCTCGCCAGGCAGGATCAAGCCGTCCGCCGATTGCTCCACGAGCTGCCGCGTCTGGGTCTGAGCCTGGAGCGCTAACTGCAAGGGGCGCCACCAGCGCCAAGCCAAGACCGTGAGACCCATCAGCACCACCCCCGCACCGAGGAGCACCGCATCAACATAGGCCCGGCGTTCAGGGGCTAAGAGCCAGTCTTCCAGGGGTTGGAAGCCCCCCAGAGCAAAATCCAGCAGAAGCAGTGCGGCGGTCAGGGCGGCCACCACTCCGATCTCGCGGCGGGACGGGGGATTCCAAACGGGGGACTCTGACATAGGAGCTTTCCTCGTCACCTGAACCCGGCGTAAGCCGATCAGCCCGCCCAAATGTGGAGCGGCACAGGTTCCATCACCGCGTCGGCGCCCAGGCAACTTAGCTGGCTGGAATTTTGGCCGGGTTTGCCCATCCCGCCAGAGATGGGCTATGCTACCATGCATAAGCGCCGCTCGGCGGTTGAGATCATCCACCTTTAGCTCGTTTGGAATTGACCGATCCGATGGCTTTTGAATCCACGCCTGAGCTGGAGGCCAGCGGCGAAGATCAGCAAGCACCACGCATCCTCGCGCGGCTAATTCTGATCGCATGGGCGGCCTATTTCTTCGTCATCCTCCTCGGCCGCTTTTACAACGATCCGAAGTTGGTGGCTGTGGCGCTGGTAGCCAGCCTGTTGCAGATCATCCCGTTTGGGCTCCTGCGGCTGCGCCGGATTGGCGCCAGCAGCCTCGTCTTCCTGCTCAGTGTCTTAGGGGTCGTAACCGCCATCGCCACTGCCGGTCAGGGCATTCGCGACCTGGCGGTTGCGACCTTTCCGATCATCTTTATTTTTTCCAGCCTGACCTTCAACCGCGTCATTTTTGGAGTGTGTGTCGGCTTAACGCTGGCGGCGATCGGCTGGCTGGTTTTTGGCGAGGCTCTGGGTTGGTTCGTCACCCAGCCGTACAACACACCCAGCTGGGTCGACTTCCTCATCGTGGCCGTCATCATGCTGGTCTCGGCCTTCGCGGTCGATTTGCTAGCCACCAACCTGCGGCGCAGTCTGCGGCAGGCCCGCTGGGAAATCATGCAGCGCAAACGCATCGAGGCCCAACTGCGCTATCAGAGCACCCACGATCCCTTAACTGAAGTGTATAACCGCGCTTTCTTCGACGATGAGCTGACCCGGCTGGAAACCGCCGCCTTCCCGGTTAGCATAGTGATCGCCGATGTGGACCGCTTAAAGGCCACCAATGATACCCAAGGCCACGCGGCCGGCGATGCGCTCCTGCGCCGGGCCGCCCGGCTGCTGCGCGCGGCTTTTCGCACGGCCGATGTGCTGGCGCGCATCGGCGGCGACGAGTTTGTTGTGCTGCTGCCGGCGACCGACGCAGCTACGTCCGGGCACATTCTGACCCGCGTGCGCGCGCATCTCGCGGAGCACAACGCCGACCACCCGGAGGCCCCCGTCCACCTGTCGCTGGGGAGCGCGACCGCCGACCACGGCCACCTGATCGAAACATTCAGGCTGGCCGATCAGCGCATGTATGCGGACAAGGCCGCGCGCTCGGCCGGCCGGCTGCCGCGTTCGGCGACGAGTCAGACTGAACACCTATGAGGTCAAACGATGTTGAACGCGATCAGGCGGTGGTGGTCTCCGCCGCACTTTGACCATGACCCGGAACAAGCGGCGCAAGCGCGGGTGATCAATGCGCTCATCCTCAACACGGGCGCACTCCTGCTCGTGGCCGCCGTGATCCTCGTCCCTTTCTTTGTCGTTCAGAAAATCAGCGCCTGGGGTCTGCTGGGCGTGCTGTTGGGCGTCCTGGCGCTGGGCCGGGCGTTGATTTTCCGGGGACGTTTCCGGCTGGGCGTCACCGTCATCCTGACGGTGAGCTGGCTGTGCTTTCTGGCTCTGACCCTGATCTCAACCGGCGCCGCCAACCCCGGCATGTTTTACCTGGCGTCGGTCATCTTGATTGCCGGCTTCGTCCTCGGCCGCCGGGCGGCGAATGCCCTCACGCTTCTGGCGGTCCTGATCGCCCTGGCCGTTAACGGGCTGGGGAGCCAGGGTCTGGCGCTGCCGGCGGTCTTTATTTTTACCCCGCTCACCGGCTGGGTGGCCTTTGGATTGGGCCTGGCATTCATGAACAGCGCGCGGAGCTTGTTTGTGAGCCACCTGGAAGATGCGCTGGCGCGCGCGCGGCAGGAAAATGCGGCCCGGCAGGCGGCTGAGGCCACCCTGCGCGAGAGCGAGGCGAAGTTTAGGGCCCAGTACCTGGGCTTCCCCCTGCCCACCTACACCTGGCGGCAGGCCGGCGAGGACTGGGTGCTGGTGGATTACAACGCCAGCGCGCTGGCGTTTACCCAGGGCCAGGTGGTCAACGTGCTGGGCCAGGCCGCCGGCGTCGTCTACCGCGCCGATCCGGAGACGCTGCATGAACTCAGCCAATGCGGCCGCACCCGGACCAATGCCCAGGTTGAGCGCTGGCACCGCCTGGCCTCGACCGGCGAGCGCAAATACTTGGCGCTCAACTACACCTTTGTGCCGCCGGACCTGGTGATGGTTCACACGGACGATATTACCGAGCGCCGGCGAAACGAGGCGGCGGTGCGCGCCAGCGAGGCGCGCTTCCGCGCGGTGGTCGAACACACCAGTCAGGGCATCGTTTTTATGGACGCCGCCCGCCGGATCGTTTATGCCAGCCCCGCCTATATCCAGCTGATCGGCACGGCGCCCCAAGACCTCATCG
>JAGOBN010000120.1 GCA_017999235.1 Anaerolineales bacterium
GGCAAGGTCAGTAAGGAGGTGTCTTTCGGCCCACACCCTCACCCTGCGCCTACGTTCACCAATATTGCCTTTTTTTGAAACGTAGAAAGGACCTTCCTCATGGCAAATGCTTCGCAAAAAGTCTACGGCTTCCTGCCGGAAGACACGCCCTCGCTGGGGGCTATGCTCAGCCTTGGTTTCCAGCAAGTGCTGACCATGTTCCCGGCTACCGTCCTCGTCGCCATCCTGACCAAATTTGATATCGGCGTCACCCTGATGGCCAGCGGCATCGGCACTATCATTGCCCTGCTGGTCTCCCGCCGCAAGATCCCCATGTACTACGGCTCCAGCTTCAGCTACATCTCGGTCGTGGTGACGACCATGAGCCTGTACGCCAAGGACTGCTTCTCCGATCCGGCCATCACCTACTGCCCGGAAGGTGTCCAACTGGTGCAGGTCGGCATCATCGGCACCGGTATCTTTGAAATTCTCCTCGGCCTGCTGATCGTGCGCATCGGCAAAGACGCCCTGGACCGCGTCCTGCCGCCCGTGATCACCGGCAGCATGGCGATGGTGATTGGTATTGCCCTGGCCGGCGCCGCGCTCGGCATGGCCGGCGCGAACTGGACGATCGCCCTCATCACCCTGTTTGCCACCGTCGCCTTCTCGGTCTACCTGCAGAACCGGGGCCTGCTCGGCATGCTCCCGATCCTGTTTGGCGCCATCGTCGGCTATGTGGTCGCCATCCCCATGGGCCTGGTGAGCTTTGACGCGGTGGCCGCCGCGGATTGGTTCCGCATCCCGGCCTTCACGATGCCGGCCTTCACCAACCCGAACGCCTGGGCGGTGGTCTTCAGCATCACGCTCATCGCCATCGCCACGGTGCCGGAAAGCACCGCGCACCTGTATCAGATGAGCCTGTACATTGACGCGCTGGCCAAGGACCTGGGCCGCGCGCCGATCGAGATCAAGAAGCTCATCGGCCTGAACCTGGTCGCCGACGGCGCCGACGATATCGTGGTCGGCTTCCTGGGCGGCTGCGCGGGCACCAACTACGGCGAGAACAACTCGCTGATGGCCATCACCCGCAACTACTCGACCGCCGTGCTGATGACGGCCGGCGCCATCGCCATTGTGCTGGGCTTCATCGGCAAACTGGCGGCCCTGATCAACACCATCCCGGTGGCCGTCACCGGCGGCCTGGCCATCTACCTCTTCGGCGTCATCGGCATGCAGGGCGTGGCCCTGATCCAGTCCGAAAAGGTCAATCTGTTTGAGCCGCGCCAGCTCGCCGTCGGCGCGACCATCTTGATCTGCGGCATCGGCGGCAACCTGGCCCTGGCCAACGGCCTGTTCCCGCTCCCGATCCCGGTGCTGTTCCCCGACGGCATCCCGGCCATCGTCTTCGCCGCCATCATCGGCATCGTGATGAACACGCTCTTCCTGCTCGTCCCGCCCAAGCTCTTCGGCGTCCAGGAACGCGAGAACATCAACCTCTAAGCTTCAATGACCACGGACCCGGCCGGCGTTTGTCCCCGGCCGGGTCCGTGTTTTCCCAGGAGGCGGTTATGCACACCCCCCATCCAGCCCTCCCCGAGTTTGACTACGTGAAGCCGGCCTCGCTGAGCGAGGCCAGCCAATTCCTGGCCCAACACGCCGGCCAGGCTCGGCCCTTCATGGGCGGCACCGACACCTTCGTGCGGATGCGCGACGGCTTTTGGAAAGACAACTATCTCGTCGACGTCAAGCACCTCGACGGGTTAACCGTTCTAAGCTTTGACCCGGCCGCCGGCCTGACCCTGGGCGCGGCCGTGAACATGAACCGCGTCATCGCCGACCCGGCCGTGCAGGCGCATTACCCCCTGCTGGCCGAGGCCGCGCGCAGCGTGGCCAGCTACCAATTGCGCTCGCGCACTACTATCGTCGGCAATATCTGCAATGCCTCGCCGGCCGGCGACACGCTGGGCGCCTGCCTGGTGCTGGGCGCCCGGCTGAGCGTGCACGGCGTGGCCGGCGTTCGCGAGCTGGCGCTGACCGATTTCTTCCGCGGCCCCGGCAAGACCGCGCTGACGCCCGGCGACATCGTCACGGCCGTGCGTTTCCCGGTCCCGCCCGCCGGCGCGGCCGGCCGCTACATCAAGCTCGGCCGCAACGCCCTGAGCGACCTGGCGATCGTGGGTGTGACCGCCTTCGCCAGCCGCGACGCCGGCGCCGCGTCCGGCTTCCGCTTCCAGATCGCCCTGGCCTCGGTGGCGCCGACCCCCTTGCTGCTGACGCCGGCCGCCCTGATGGATGCGCCGGTGACGGAGGCCGCGCTGGCCGAGGCCGCCGAAGCCACCGCCACCGCGATCCAGCCCATTGACGATGTGCGCGGCTCGGCCGAATATCGCCGGCTGATGGTGCGCAACCTGACCCGGCAGGCGCTGACTGATGTCTGGCGCCGGAGCGCGGCGGCCTAAAGCCGCCCCGGAGGCCCCCATGTCCCTGCATCAAATCACTTTCACCATTAACGGAGAGCCGGAGCGCGCGACCGTCCCCTCCAACTTGACCCTGCTGCAGATGCTGCGTGAGACGCTGGCGCAGACCGGCACCAAGAACGGCTGCGCGGCCGGCGAGTGCGGGGCCTGCACCGTCCTGCTCAACGGCGAACCCGTCAATAGCTGCATGGTGCTGGCCGTGGAGTGCGCGGGCGCCGCGATCGTCACGGTGGAGGGCCTGGCCCACGACCACCAGCTCGATCCGCTGCAAGCCGCGCTGCTGGAGGCCGGCGGCGTGCAGTGCGGCTTCTGCACGCCGGGCGTGCTGATTTCAGCCCGCGCCTTGCTCAATCGCAACCCGCATCCCACCGATCACGATATTCGCGACGCGCTGGTGGGCAACCTGTGCCGCTGCACGGGCTACGCGCGCATCATCGCCGGGATCAAGGCCGCCGCGCAAGCGGCCGGCTAAGCAGGAGGTCAGCATGTCCCAGACAAAACCGGCTTCAGACGGCACGCCGCGCGGCCCCGTGGGCCAGAGCGTGGCCCGGGTGGACGGCCGCGACAAGGTCACGGGCGCGGCCCAATTCGCGGACGATATCCAGTTCGGCCCCGGCCTGCTGTATGCGCGCATCCTGCGCAGCCCGCACCCGCACGCGCTCATCAAGCGCCTGGATGTCACCGCCGCCCGCGCGCTGCCCGGCGTCAAGGCCGTGGTCACGGGGGACCAGACGCCCGGCTTTATCGGGCTGTATTTGCAGGACCGGCACATCTTCTGCCGCGACCGGGTGCGCTACGTGGGCGACCCGGTGGCCGGCGTGGCGGCCGTGGACGAAGCGACCGCCGAAAAGGCGCTGGCCCTGATTGAGGTGGAGTACGAAGTCCTGCCGGGCGTGTTCGACCCGGAGTACGGCGCGCGGCCGGAGGCGCCCATCCTGCATCCGGAGCTGGGGCAATATGAAGCCGCCAACTTCATCTTCCCCCAGCCGGGCACCAACATCTCCAACCATTTCAAGATCCGGCGCGGCGACGTGGCCGGCGCCTGGAGCCAGTGCCTGAGCGCCGGCGGCGCCGTCATCGAGCGCACCTACCGCGTGCCGCACATCCAGCATGTCCCCATCGAGCCGCACGTGGCCGTGGCCAAGTGGGACTCCCAAGGCAAGATCACGCTCTGGGCCAGCTCGCAATCGCCTTTCGCGCAACGCAACCTGATCGCCAAGGCCCTGCACATTTCGCAAAGCCAGCTGCAAGTCATCGCCCCCTACGTGGGCGGCGGCTTTGGGGCCAAGGCCGGCGTGAGCATGGAAGCCTTAGCCGTGGTCATCGCCGGCGCCGCCCACGGCCGCCCGGTGAAACTGCGCCTGACCCGCGAGGAGGAGTTCGTCACCACCTTCGTGCGCCAGGGCCTGGTGGCGCACTTCAAGCTGGGCTGCGACGCTGCCGGCCGGCTGCTGGCGCTGGAGAACACCTATTACTGGGACGCCGGCGCCTACACCGAGTACGGCGTGAACATGACTCGCGCCGGCGGCTACAGCGGCACCGGCCCGTATGACGTCCCCAACGTCAAGGTGGACAGCATCTGCGTGTATACCAACCATCCGGTGGGCGGGCCGATGCGCGGCTTTGGCATGCCGGAACTGCACTCCGGCCTCGAACAGGCCATGGATGACCTGGCGCGCACCATCCAGCTGGATCCGGTGGAGTTCCGCCGGCGCAACTGCATCCGCGGCGGCGACACGGTGGCCACCGGCATGACCATGCATCCCACCGGCCTGCCGGAATGCATTGAGAAAGCGGCGGCCGCCATCCATTGGGGCCACAAAGCCCCGCCCAGCGCCCCCAACAAGCGGCGCGGCAAGGGCCTGGCCATGATGTGGAAGGCGCCGGCCATGCCCCCCAACGCCGGCTCCAGCGCCCGCGTCCAGTTCTCCGAGGATGGCACCCTCACCCTGAGCGTGGGCGGCCAGGAGATCGGCCAAGGCACCTTTACCGTGATGGCCCAGATGGCGGCCGAGGCCCTGGGCGTGCCGTACGAGTGGGTGAAGGTGGCCGGCCCGGTGGACACGGACTTCAGCCCGTACGAGTGGCAGACCGTGGCCAGCCGGCTCACCTGGAGCATGGGCAACGCCGTCAAGGCCGCGGCGCTGGACGCGCGCCGGCAGGTGCTGGAGATGGTGGCGGAAGCCTGGCACGAAGACCCGAACGACCTGGACATCGTGGACGGCCAGGTGGTTTCCTACAAGACCGAAGAGACGCGTTCGCTGAAGGACATCGTGATCTACGGCCTGCCCCGGCCGGACGGCACGGGCTGGGTCGGCGGGCCGGTGTTCGGGCGCGGCAGCTTCATGCCCACCTACGTCACCGGCCTAGACGCCGAGACCGGACAAGGGCCGCGTGCGGTGGTCCACTACACCACCGGCGCCCAGGCGGTGGAAGTGGAAGTGGACCTCGACACCGGCCAGGTGGAAGTGCTGCGCGGGGTCTCCGCCTTCGACGTGGGCAAGGCCATCAACCCGGAGATGGTGAAAGCCCAGATGGAGGGCGGCCTGGTGCAGGGCATCAGCACGGCTTTCTTTGAGAGCCTGCAGCTGAAAGACGGCCGGGTGCGCAACCCCAGCTTTGTGGATTACCGCATCGCCACGGCCGCCGACACGCCAGCCCAGATGGAAGCCATCATCGTCGAGGTGCCGCAGGATGACGGCCCGTGGGGGGCGCGCGGCATCGGCGAGCACTCCATGGTGCCCACCATCCCGGCCATCGCCAACGCCATCTTTGACGCGGTGGGGGTGCGGATGGACGCGCCGCCCTTCACGGCTGAGAAAGTCTTTCTGGCCATGCGGGCGGCCGGTGTGGTCAAATAGACGTATCCGCCGGGGGCTGGCCCCGGTCACTCAGTCTGGAGGCCGCGATGGACCGTCAAGAATTGCACACCTTGTTGGAGACCCTGCACACCCAGCTGCAATCCGCCGCGCCCGTGGCGCCGGAGGACCGCCAACTGCTGCAAGATCTCGAGCGGGATATCCAAGGGCTGTTGACCGACGCGCGGGCCGGCGGGCCGGCCGTGACGGACACCCCCGGGTTGGACCGCCTGCGCCAGGCCATCCAGCAGTTGGAAGTCTCGCATCCGTATCTCACCCTGGGGCTGAACCAGCTCCTGGACACGCTCAGCCGCGGCGGCCTGTAAGCCGCCCGGCCAAGGATGGCCGCGTATGCCCACTGACACGCCGCCCGGCACCGATCCAGCCGGCCTGATCGCCGAACTGCGCGCCCGCCGCCAGGAAAGCCGCGCCGGCGGCGGCCCGGCGCGCGTGGACACTCAACACGCCAAAGGCAAGCTGACCGCGCGCGAGCGCATTACGCGGCTGCTGGAGCCCGGCACCTTCCACGAGCTCGACCCCTACCTGACCCACCGCCACAGCGATTTTGGCCTGGACCGCGAGCGCCATCCCGGCGACAGCGTGGTGGCCGGCTTCGGCAAGATCGCGGGCCGGCGCGTGGCCGTCTTCGCCCAGGATTTCACCGTGCTGGGCGGCTCCTTCTCCGAAGCCCAGGGCCAGAAGGTCTGCCGGCTGATGGACCTGGCCCTGGACGCCGGCGTCCCCGTTATCGGCCTGAACGACTCGGTCGGCGCGCGCATCCAGGAGGGCGTCTACAGCCTGGCCGCCTACGCCGAACTGTTCTGGCGCAACACCCAGGCCAGCGGCGTGGTGCCGCAGATCAGCGTCATGCTCGGTCCGTGCGCGGGCGGCTCGGTCTACTCCCCCGGCCTGACCGACTTTGTGATCATGACCAAAGGCACCAGCCACATGTTCATCACCGGTCCGGAGGTCATCAAGACGGTGACGCATGAGGAGGTGGACCTAGAGACGCTGGGCGGGGCGATGGCCCACAGCGCCGTCAGCGGCGTGGCCCACTTTGTGGCCGATGACGAGGGCCAGGCCCTGGACCTGACGCGCCGGCTGCTAAGCTATCTCCCCGGCAACAACGCCGAGCCGGCGCCGGCCGCGCCGCTCACCGACGACCCCTGGCGCATGGACGCGGAGTTGAACGCGCTCGTGCCGGCCGATCCCAGCCAGGCCTATGACATGAAGGCCGTCCTGGCGCGCGTGTTTGACCAGGACAGTCTGCTGGAAGTGCAGGCGCTCTTCGCGCCCAACGCTATCACCACCTTCGCGCGCCTGCACGGGCAAACGGTGGGGGTAGTCGCCCAGCAGCCGCTGATCCTGGCCGGCGTTATCGACATCGACGCTTCGGACAAGATGGCGCGCTTCATCCGTTTCTGCGATGCCTTCAACATCCCGCTGATCACGTTTGTGGATTCGCCCGGCTTCATGCCCGGCGTGGCCCAGGAGCACGGCGGCATCATCCGCCACGGCGCCAAGATCGTCTACGCTTACTCGGAGGCCACCGTGCCCAAGCTGGCCGTGATCACGCGCAAAGCCTATGGCGGCGCCTACATCGTCATGAGCAGCAAGTACATCCGCACGGACTTTGTGTACGCCTGGCCGACGGCCGAGATCGCCGTGATGGGGGCCGAGGGCGCCGTCAACATCCTGTACGGCAAAGAACTCAAGAAGATGTCGGACGGCGCGGCCGCCGAGCGCGCGCGGCTGGAAACCGAATTCCGGGAGAAGTTCAGCCGGCCCTATCCGGCCGCGGCCAGCGGCCATGTGGATGACATCCTGATCCCGGCCGAGACGCGCCCGCGCCTGATCGCGGCCCTGGAATTGCTGCGCGACAAGCACGCCGTGCGCCGGCCGCGCAAACACGGGAACATCCCTTTGTAAAGACGCGCCACGGCGCCTGTCTACCGGACCTACTCATGTCTCCCCTCCTCACCCAAGGTCTCGTCATCAGCGCCCTCGGCCTCGGCCTCACCTTCGCGGCCCTGGGCGTGTTCATCGTCGTCATCCTGGGCTTGCAGCGCGCCTTTGCCCCGCGCCCCGGCCGGCCCGAGCCAGCGGCGCCACCGCCTGCTCCCAGCCTCGATGCCCGCGACGCCGAAGGCGAGGCGCTCGCGGCCGCCGTCGTCATCGCCCTCAGCCACCTGCGCTCGCAGGAATTGTGCGAAAGCGGGCTGGGGGAGGCGCTGACGGCCAGCCGCAGCCCGTGGTGGCGGCCGGTCACCCCTCAGTCAAGGAACGAATTATGAGCGCCACCCCTTTGCGCCGCGTGCGCGTCACCGTCAACGGCAAGACCTACACGGTCGAGGTCGGCGACCTCAACGCGACCCCGTTGATGGTGTCCGTCAACGGCCAGCCGTATGTCGTGAATATGGAGACCCTGGCCGCCGAGCCGCCGGCGGGCCAGGCGCTGGAAGCCGTGGCCCGCCCCACCGCGGCGCCGCCCAAAGTGCCGGTGGCCCCCGGCCCGGCCGGCCCGAACGTCAAGGACGTGCGCGCGCCCATGCCCGGCACCATCGGCGAGATCGCCGTGGCCGCCGGCGAGGCCGTCAGCTTCGGCCAGACGCTGTGCGTGCTGGAAGCCATGAAAATGAAGAGCGCCATCCGCTCGCCGCGCGATGGCGTGATCGCCTCCGTGGAGGTGACCGCCGGCCAAGGCGTGGCGTACGGCAAAGTGCTCTTCACCTTCCAGGAAAAGTGAGCGCATGGATCTGAGCCAACTACTCGGCCTGTTCCAAGCGCCGCTGCAGCTCACCTGGCAGATGGTGGTGATGATGGCGGCCGGCGGCGGGCTGATCTATCTCGGCATCGCCAAAGACTATGAGCCGATGCTGCTGGTGCCCATCGGCTTCGGGGCCATCCTCACCAACCTGCCGCTGACCGGCATCGCCGGCCCGGAGGGCTTTCTGGGCATCCTGTACGAGGCCGGCATCGCCACTGAACTCTTCCCGCTGCTGATCTTCATCGGCATCGGAGCCATGACCGATTTCGGCCCGCTGCTGGAGAACCCGCGCATGGCCCTGCTGGGCGCGGCCGGCCAGGTCGGCATCTTCGGCACCTTAATGCTGGCGCTGAGCTTCGGCTTCGATATGAATGAGGCCGCGTCCATCGGCATCATTGGCGCCATCGACGGCCCGACCGCCATCTATGTCTCCAGCCGCCTGGCCCCGCACCTGCTCGGCCCCATCGCCGTGGCCGCCTACAGTTATATGTCGCTGGTCCCCATCATCCAGCCGCCGGTTATGCGCCTGCTGACCACCGAAGCCGAGCGCAAAGTCCGCATGCCGTACACCCAGCGCGAGGTGCCGCGCCCGGTGCGCCTGCTCTTCCCGATCGTGGTCACTATCCTGATCTCGCTCATCGCGCCGGCCGCCTCGCCCCTGATCGCCACCCTGATGTTTGGCAACCTGCTGCGCGAGGCCGGCGTGGTGGACCGGCTGGCCAAGGCCGCCCAGAACGAGATCGCCAACATCGCCACGCTCTTCCTGGGCCTGGTCATCGGCAGCACCATGACCGGCGAGAGCTTCCTGCGCCTGGATACCCTGTTGATCCTGGGGATGGGCCTGCTGGCCTTCGTCATCGACACGGCCGGCGGGGTGCTGTTCGGCAAGCTGATGTATGTGCTCTCCAGCGGCAAGTTCAACCCGCTCATCGGCGCGGCCGGCATCAGCGCCTTCCCGATGTCGGCGCGCATCGTCCAGCGCGTGGGGCAGGAAGCCGATTTTGAGAACTTCCTGCTGATG
>JAGOBN010000119.1 GCA_017999235.1 Anaerolineales bacterium
GCGTAAGCGCGTTTTTCGGGGGTGAATAGATCGGCGAAGCGGTCAGGTAAGGCGGGCATAGGGATTGGGTGATTGGTGATTGGGTGATTAGCGGAACATATCCATCTCGCGCGGACGGATGAGCTCCTGGGCATCGCCGTCCCGAAATGGATAAGGCACGCCGCGCAGGTGGACGATCGGCCGGCCCTCGTCCGCCTGGCCCATTAACGCGGAGGCGGCGGCGGCCAGTTCGTCGGCCAGGCCCACTTGCGTGATCTGCAGGGCGTAATCAAACAGATCGGGCTTGCCGCGCAGATCCAGCAGCGCGGGCAGGCCGGCCGCGCCGATAGCCACGCCCACGGTGCCTTGCCGCCAGGCGCGGCCGTGCGAGTCGTTGATCAGCACGCCCACCTCCGCGCCGGTGGCCGCGCCTAAACTTTCCCGCAGCCGGCGGCAGGCGCCATCCGGGTCGGCCGGCAGCAGGAGCAGATATTCGGCCTGGCCCGCGCCATGCGCGCTGACGTTGGAGCGGTCCACGCCGGCGTTGGCGCACACGAAACCCAAACGGTGCTCGACGATCAGGGTGTTAAAGCGGACGCGCAGGACTTCCTTAGTTTCCGAGAGCACCACCTCGACAAAACGCGGGTCTTTCTGGGTCACGGCGGCCAGCTCGAGGGCGCGCGCCGACGGGGTAACATCCGCCAGATTCACCAGCCGGCCTTCCGACTTGGACACGATCTTCTGGGCGTACGCCAGCACATCGCCGGTTTGCAGCGTGAGGCCGGCGGCGCGCAGGCCGGCCAGCGTCAGCGCGAGGAGGTCATCGCCCGGGCGGACCAAGGGAATGCCCGGCAGGGCGGTGAGGGTGAGAGAAGGCATGGGGAATTGGTGTTTGATGATTGATGATTGGTGATTGGGGGATTGATGATTAGCCGAGGCCGGTGAGCTTGAGGCCGGAGGACTTGACCTTGTAGCGCGCGTTCAAGCCAATCAAGATCGACGTCAGGCCTTCCGGCACCACGGAGTTCGCCAGGGGGCCGGCATCCCAGGCCGTCATGCCGGCGTCCGCGGCGAGCTGAATGACCACGGCCTTGGCCTCTTTGTCATCGCCGCAGACCAGCACATCGCAGTCGATGGCGTGGTCCGGGTCCTTGAGATGTTCGGCCGAGATGTTCTGAAAGGCGGTCACCACCTTCACGGCCGGCCCGAGCAGCGCCTGCGCTTCCAGGCTGGCGGAGCCGCCGGCCGGCAGCTGCACGCGCGACACCTTGGGCGGCACGAGCGGCACGGTGACATCCACAAAGAGCTTGCCCTGGACGGCGGCCCGCACGGTCTCCAAGGTGGTCTGATGGGCGCCGTACGGCACCGTCAGCACGACGATGTCCGCGGCGGCGGCGGCGGCGGCGTTCTCCAGGCCGCGCACCACGGGCCGGCCGAGCCGGGCGTTCAGGTCCGCGGCGGCGGTCTCGGCTTTCTCAGCCGCGCGCGAACCGATCAGGATGGTGTGGCCGGCCTTGGCCCAGCGCAGGCCCAAGCCGGAGCCTTCATGGCCGGTGCCGCCGAGGATGGCGATGGTGTAAGAGGGCATAAGGGTTAAGGGATTGAGTGAATGAGGGATTGGGTGAATAAGAGATTGGGTGATTGGTGATTGGTGATTAAAAAAGGGCGTTATAGCGCTGCCAGGTCTGCGCGGCGAGTTCGCGGCTCTTGGCCGTAATCTCCGCCTCGTCCAAGAACAGCAGCTGGCGGTCTTTCATCAGCACCCGGCCGGCGGCGATGGTCGTGGTGACCGCCGAGGGCTCGAAGCCAAACAAGATATGCCAGGGCAAGTTGCCGGCCGAGAGCGGCGTGGTGGCATGATAATCCACGAACATGAGATCGGCATAAGCGCCGGCGCTCAGCTCGCCCAGCGGCGCGGCCGGGAAGAAGCGGCGCGCCAGCGCGGCGTTGTTGGTCACCGCCATCTGCAGCACCGCCAGGCCGTTGGCGCGGCGCGGGTCGCGGTGGGCGAGCTTGTGCAGCAAGTAGGCGGCTTTCCACTCCTCCCACATGGCGTTGGAGAAGCCGTCGTTGCCCAGACAGACGTTGACGCCGGCGCGCAGCAGCCCGTCCACATCCGCGGCGCCGACGGCGTTGTTCATATTGGACCGGGGTTGGTGGGTCACCCAGGTGCCGGTGGCGCGCAGCAGTTCCGCCTCGCGGTAATCGATATGCACGCAGTGCGCGGCGATGGACTGCGGGCCGAGCAGACCAAAGCGCGCCAGCCGGTCCACGGCCCGCAGGCCGCTCTTCTTGACGCTGTCGTACTCGTCGGCCTCGTGCTCGGCCACATGGACGTGAAAGCCGCCGGCGTGCGCGGCCTTGCAGGCCTCCAGCGTCTCATCCGAGAGCGTCAGGCCGGCGTGCAGGCCAAACGTGGCGGCGATTTGCGGATTGGGCTGGGAGAGCTGCGCTTTGACGAAGCGGGCATTCTCCTTGATCCCGGCCTGGGCTTTATCCGCCCCGTCGCGGTCGGTCACTTCGTAACACAGCACGGCGCGCAGGCCGGCCTGCCCCACCGCGCCGGCGATGACGTCCAGTGAACCCTCAATGGCATTGGGCGAGGCGTGATGGTCAATCAGCGTGGTGGTGCCGTGCTTGACGGCATCCACCAGACACACCAGCGCCGAATACTTCACGTCCTCCAGCGTCAGCGCCTTATCCAGCTTCCACCACAGCCGCTCCAGGATTTCCGGAAAGTCCTTGGGAGCGTCGCCGGGGATGGCCATGCCGCGCGCGAAGGCGCCGTAGAAGTGGGTGTGGGCGCAGATGTTGCCGGGCATGACCAGTTGGCCGCGCGCATCCAGGAGGTCCGCGTTGGGATACCGAGCGCGCAGTTCGGCGTCCGGCCCCAGCGCCGCAATTCGGTCGCCTTCCAGTTTCAGCGCGTGACCGGGCAGGAGACGGGGTTCAGGACCCCAGGTGACGAGGGTGGCGTTGGTGATGAGCATGGTGAGAGTGGGGGATTCAGTGATTGAGTGATTGAGTGATTGAGTGATTGGTGATTGGGTGATTGGGTGATTACTGAAGGGCCGCCTTACACCACTCCGTCTCTCCGCAGTTCGGCGATGCGCTCCGAGGGATAGCCCAATTCCGTCAGCACCGCGTCCGTGTGCTCGCCGAGGGCCGGCGGCGGCAGGCGATAAGCCGGCGGGGTGCCGTGCAGGCGGATGGGGTTGGCCAGGGATTGGACCTCGCCGGCGCGGCTGTGCCGCTGGGTCACCAGGTTGCCGCGCGCCTGGTAATGCGGATCGGCCAGCAGATCCGGCACAGTGTTGATCGGCCCGCACGGGATCTCCACCGCGCGCAGCTGCGCCAACAGCTCGGCGGCCGGCCGGGTCAGCAGGCGCTCGGCCAGCACCGGGATCAGCTCGGCGCGATGCCGCAGGCGCGCGGGATTATTGGCAAAGCGCGGATCGTCACGCACCTCCGGCCCGAGGCCCAAGACCCCGCAGAAGGCCGCCCACTGCTTATCGGAGCCGACAGCGATGATCACGTCCTTGTCGGCGGCGGTAAATACCTGATACGGCACGATGCTGGGATGCGCGTTGCCAATCGGCGCCGGCGGCTGGCCGGTGGCAAAGTAATCGCCGGCCACAATGGTCAGGTAGGCGGCCTGGGACTCCAGCAGGCTCAGGTCCACATGCTGGCCTGCGCCGCTCTGCTCACGGACGCGCAGGGCCGTCAATAAGCCGATGACGGCATACAGGCCGGTGGTCATATCCGCCAGCGGGATCGGGTAGCGCATCGGCACGGTGGCGGCGGTGCCGGTGAGCGACATCAGGCCGGCCTCGCCCTGCGCCACCAAGTCATAGCCGGAGCGGCCGGCGGACGGCCCGGTGCGGCCATAGCCCGTGATCGAAACATAGATCAGGCGCGGGAAGCGGGCGTGCATGGTCTCCCAATCCAGGCCGGCGCGCCGCAGGCTGTCCTCGCGCGGGATATTGCAGATAAAGACGTCGGCCGTGGCCAGCAGCTGCGCGAGCACCGCCTGGCCGGCCGGCGCTTGAATATTGAGGGTCAGGCTGCGCTTGTTGCGGTTGGTGGAGCAGAAGTAAGCCGATTCATCCTCCGGCAGCCGCGCGCCCCAGCGCCGGCTCTGGTCCCCGGCCCCCGGCCGCTCGATCTTGATCACGTCCGCGCCAAAGTCGCCCAGCAGCATGGCACCATACGGGCCGGCCAAGGCTTCAGTTAAATCCACGACGCGCACATTTTCCAAGGGCAGCATACGATTCGTCTTTCCCGGTAAGTGGGGCGGCCGATGCACAGCAGCGCGATTATAATCCTTAACTACCCGGATCGCGCTCAACCGAAATGATTATGCGCCCATCTCTCCGCTTCAGCCTGCTGGCCATCGCCCTGACCGCCTGCGCCGCCACACCCACGCCCACGCCCACTCTCGCCCCCGCGCCGGCGCCCACCCCGACCCCGGCAGCCGCCGCGCCGGCCGAGGGCCAGCTGTTGGTCCTGGACCCGCTGCGCTCCAGCGTGCGCTATGCGGCGGATGAGACGCTTCTAAATGAAGATAACCGCGTGGCGGTCGCCCTCGGCCAAACCAGCGTCATCACCGGCCAGATCACGCTCAACCGCGCCGCGCCGGCCCAGAGCGCCATTGGCGTGTTTGCCGTCAACCTGAGCACGCTCACCAGCGACAGCGCCCGCCGCGATGAGGCGCTGCGCACGCAGTGGCTCGAATCCGCCCGCTATCCCGTGGCCACCTTTGTCGCCCGCGGCCTGGCCAACTTCCCGGATCAGCCGCAGGAAGACCAGCCGGTGCAGTTTCAATTACTCGGGGACCTGACGGTGAAGCAAACCACGCGCGCGGTGACCTGGGACGTGACCGCCACCCTGCACAACGAGATGATCGCGGGCCAGGCTCAGACCCGGCTGCGCCTGACGGAGTTCGGGGTGGAGCCGCCGGCCATCGCGGGGATCCTCACGGTTAAAGATGAGGTGCAGGTGACGCTGGAGTTCACGCTGCTCCCGACGCAGTGAGCGGTCCGGCGATACAATCCTGGGTAATCACACCGGCGACCTGGGCGCCGCCGGCCCGAGGCCGACCATGATCGACGTTGAGAATCTCACCAAAATCTACCGTCTGGGCGATACCGAAGTCCGCGCCCTGGACGGCGTCAGCGTGAAAATTGAGAAGGGCGAAATGGTGGCCATCATGGGCCCGTCCGGCTCGGGCAAATCCACGCTGATGGCCATTGTGGGCTGTCTGGATGTCCCCACCAGCGGCAGTTACCGGCTGGACGGCGAAGCCGTGGAGAAGATGTCGGACAACCAGCTGGCGGATGTGCGGAACCGCAAGATCGGGTTTGTGTTCCAGCAGTTCAACCTGTTGGCGCGCACCACGGCGCTGGACAACGTCATGCTGCCGCTGGTCTACGCCGGCGCCAGCGGCCGGCAGCGCCGGCAGAAGGCCGAAGAGGCCCTCGGCAAGGTCGGGCTCGGCGACCGGATGCACCACCGGCCCAATGAGCTCTCCGGCGGCCAGCAGCAGCGCGTGGCTATCGCGCGCTCCTTGGTGAATTCGCCGGCCATCCTCCTGGCCGATGAGCCGACCGGCGCGCTGGACAGCAAGACCGGGGCCGAGATCATCGGCCTGTTCCAGCGCCTGCACCGCGAGCTGGGCCAGACCGTGGTGTACGTCACCCACGACCCGTTCATCGCGCGCCACACCGAGCGCGTCATCCGGCTGGCGGACGGCAAGATCGTGGGCGATGAGAAGATTGACCACCCGCTGGAGGCCGGCGCCCCGCGCCCCAGCGAGGTCGCGCTGGCGCAAGACGTCACCCACTAACCGCGCCGCGCCCCGTCCGCCCTGGGCGGGGACTTGTATAATCAACCCGTGTCCGATCTTGAAACCGCTATCGGTCTGGTGTTGCGTGCCCGGCATTTAACCCTGGCCGTGGCCGAATCGTGCACCGGCGGCCTGGTGGGCCACCGGATCAGCCGCGTGGCCGGCGCCTCGGAGTACTTTCTGGGCGGCGTTATCGCCTACGCCTACTCGGCCAAAGAGAACCTGCTCGGCGTCCCCGCCGCCACCCTGACGCGCTATGGCGCCGTCAGCGCCGAGACCGCGCAGGCCATGGCGCGCGGCGTGCGGCGGGCGCTGGGCGCGGACGTGGGCGTCTCCGTCACGGGTATCGCCGGCCCCGGCGGCGCCCAGCCCGGCAAGCCGGTGGGCCTGACCTGGATCGGCCTGAGCGCCGCCGCCACCGAGGCCGCCCAGCGCTTTGTCTGGGCCGGCGGCCGGGTCGCCAATCAGGAACACTCGGCCGAAGCCGCGCTGCGGCTGCTGCACGACTATTTGACGGCTGGGGCGCCGCAAGGCTGAGATGCGCGCATCGCAGAACACCCTGACCTTTGTCCGCGGCATCGTGCTCATCGCCGCCGGCCTGCTGATCATCTTCAGCCTGGAATTAGCGCTGGACTTGGTCAGCGGCGGCTATCCGCTGACCCGGATCACCACCTTCAGTGTGGCCGACGCCCGGCACATCAACAACATCTTCAACCGCAATCTCAATCAACTGATGGCCATTGTCTTCACGACCGTGGGCCTGGCCGTGCCGCTGACCGCCAACCTGTACTCGCTCAAGTTTCTGGAGTTCTTCATCCAGGACCGCGTCAACGCCGTGGCCCTGCTCTTTGTGGTCTTCGCGGATGTGGCGAATTCCTGGGCCGGCTACGCCATCCGCGACAACCTCATCCCGGTCATTCAGCTCAACACCGTGTTGGTCCTGACCGTGCTGTCGTTCGCGCTGGTTTTTCCGTATCTGTATTACGTCTTTCGCTTTCTGCATCCCAACACCCTGCTGACGCGTCTGGAGCACAGCCTGGCGGCCGATCTCGCCGCCGCGCGGCGCCGGCCCGGCCCGCGGCGCGCCGAGGTGGCCGCCAATCTGGAGCACGTCGCCAACATCGCCCTGCGCTCGGTGGAGCGCGGCGACCGCAACACCGCCATCGAAAGTGTGCAGACCCTGAACCGCGCCCTGCGCCACTACTGGACGCAGAAGCCGGCGCTGCCGGCGGCCTGGTTTGAGGCCGACCCGGATTTCTTCCTGGGTTTTTCGTCCAGCGTGGTGGATGATCTGAACGCCCATCGGAGCTGGGTGGAGATGAAGGTCTACAACCTGCTCCAGCAGATTGTGGGGGCCGCGATTGGCCGAATGCCGGAACTGACGCGCACCGCCGCCAAGGCGCTGCGCCACCTCAGCCTGGAGCCGGCCGCGCGCCAGGATCCGGCCCTGCGCGAGCTGGCCACGGCGTTCTTCAACACCCTGCTGCGCCAGGCCCTCAACCGCCGCGACGCGCGCGCCGTCTTTACCGTCTTCGACCAATACCGCCTGTTCGCGGAAACCATCAACGGGGAGCAGCCGGAGCTGGGGCTGGAGATCGCCTATTACTTCCAATACTACGGCCAGGTGGCGCGCGAGACCGGCCAGAACTTCCTGGCGGAGGCCGCCGCCTACGATCTGGGCGGCCTGGTCCGGATGGCGTGGGAGGCCGGCGCCGCCAACCGCGCCGAGCTGCTCGAGCGCTTTCTGCACTATGACACCCAGACCCGCCCGCCGCTCAAGGGCGTGAAGAAGGCCCAGGCCCTGCTGGCCAGCTTCTTCCTGCAGACGGGCGAGGCCGCGCCGGCCGCCGCCATCCAGGCGCATTGGGCGGGCCTGGAGACCGCCTTCATTCAACAAGTGCGGGATGAACTGCTGTTTGTGCGGCGCGAGACGTATTGGGAGATCACCGAGCGCCGGCTGAATCTGGAATACGTGCCGCCGGAGCAGCGCCCCCACTTGCAGCGCTTCTTTGACGGCGTCCTGGCGGCCTGACCCGATGCGCGCCTTTGTCACCGGCGGCACGGGCTTCCTGGGCCGGCCCCTGCTCCGCGAACTCCTGGCCCACGGCTACGCCATCACCGCCCTGGTCCGCACCTATGAACGCGCCCGGCAGCTCCCGGCCGGCGTGCGCGCGGTCCCCGGCGATATTACCAAGCCGGCCACCCTGCGGCCCGGCCTGCGCGACGCCGATATCGTCTTTCATTTGGCCGCGCTCACCACTGTGGGCGTCCAGCCGCGCGATCAGGCGCGGATGGAGCGCATCAACGTCGAAGGCGCCCGCAACGTGCTGACGGCGGCGGCGGAGGCCGGGATCGGCCGGCTGGTGCACGTCTCCAGCGTGGCCGTCTACGGCGACACGCACGGGCGCATCCTGGACGAGACGGCGCCGGCCAGCGGCGTGTTTGAGACCCACGCGCAGCGCACCAAACACGCCGCCCACTTCACGGTGGCGGCCGGCCTGCAAGCGCAGGGCGCGCCGCTGATCATCGCCTGCCTCGGCGCGCTGTACGGGCCGGAAGGACAGGCCGGCGTTGGCCGCCTGCTGGCTTGGCAGGCGCGCGGGCGGCTGCCGATGATGCTGGGGCCGGCGGGCGCGCGGGCGTGGACGTATGTGGATGACGCCGCCGCCGGCCTGCGGCTGGCCGCCGAACACGGCCAAGCGGGTGAGACCTATCACCTGGCCGGCCCCGGCCACACCATGCGGGAGCTGCTGGAAACGGCGGCGCGTCTGGGCCGCACATCCGCGCCCGCGCTGTGGCTGCCCGGCGGGCTGGCGGCCCAGGCAGCGCGCGGGCTGAGCCGGCTCCGGCCCGCCTGGGCTGAACAATTACGCGCGCTGGCCGGCGTCACTTACCTGGCGCGCGCCGACAAAGCCGCTCACGCTTTGGGCTGGACGGGCCGGCCGGTAGCCGCCGGCCTGCCGCCCACCCTGACCTGGTTAAAGGAAATCCTGCCATGAGACGACTGTTGACCTGGCCGAACGGCCGCAATGTGTTAGCTCTGACGCTGTTCGGGCTGTCCTTCACCATCGCGTTCCAGTACATCTTCAGCATCATCCACCGGGCGATGGCGCCGGTCACGATTATTGATCTCGAATTCGTGGGAACGCCCGCCAACTTGACGGCGATGACGGCGGCCTGGGGCGCGGCCGGGACCACCGCCGCGCAGGCCTCGTTGTGGGTGGATTACCTGTTCATGCCCGTGTATGCGGCCCTGGCAGGCGGTCTGACGCTGCTGA